>NZ_CAXTKW010000006.1:0-199602 GCF_964245105.1 Candidatus Dorea massiliensis AP6
GAAGGTATGAAAGAAGACAAGGAGAGCTGGCGTTCCTTCTTTGTATGGCTGAAAGAACGAGGCTTAACTGGAGTCCGCCTAATCATCGGAGATAAAAATCTCGGAATGCTTGAAACCATACCAGAAGTATTTCCAGATGCCCGTTATCAACGCTGTACCGTCCATTTTTACCGGAACATTTTCTCTGTTACTCCACGTAACAAGATGAAGGCTGTAGCCATGATGTTAAAGGCCATTCATGCCCAGGAGAGCAAGGAAGCAGCACGTGAGAAGGCACGACAGGTTGCTGAAAAGCTGAAGGAAATGAAGCTTAGTTCTGCTGCCAAAAAGCTACAGGATGGCATTGAAGAAACTCTAACCTACATGGACTTTCCAACACAGCACTGGACCAGAATCCGGACCAATAATACCATTGAACGGTTAAACCGTGAGATTAAACGCCGCACTAAAGCAATCGGCGCTTTTCCTGACGGTCAAAGTGCCCTGATGCTCGTATGTGCCAGACTGCGTCATGTAGCCGGAACCCAATGGGGAACCAGGCGCTACATGAATATGGAACATCTTTCTAAACTAGAGGATGACCTGCTGTCTGATATCATAGCTGGTTAACTGACAGCTGCTGAACGGCAGAAATTAAATTTGCGAAAAACTATTGACACTATCCTGGATTAACATCATTCGACAGTGCCAGGACAGACCGACAGGCACTACGGCAAAGCAGTGGCTTGCCGAAAACGACATTTCTGAAAAATCTTACTATTACTGGCTCCGAAAGATCCGCCGGGAAGTCTGTGAACAGGAGGGACTCCAGGAAGTTACCAACCCGTCTGACCTCTCTTTTGTAGAAATCCCGGTAAAAACTGCTCTGGACATAGCACCAGTGCCAACCGTCCCTGCAGCAATGACTCCGGTTGCTGGGAAATAACATTGGGGTCAGGCACTCGAAAGAAAGTACGTGTACTTAAGATTGCTAAGCCTTAAGATTTCTCGATAATCTACCATAATTATCGAACCTCCTATATGAGTAGTCACACAAATGGTGTGCCAATCTCATTATAGGATAGATTTAGATGAATGGTTCACCTTCCGTGAAGGTGGCTTTGTTAAACCGTTAAAGTGGCTCTGAATTTCCGTGCAGATGGTTCTGGAGGAGGTTCTTCCGCAATTGTCCGTCTTATCCGTTTAGCAATATAAGCTTAGCGGTTAATAACTCCTTGCCACAACGGCCATACATGGTACGTTTTATCATTTTCAATTTGCTGTTTGTACCCTCGACAAAACCATTCGATAGAGGGCTGGCTACAGCATTTTCTACGGCAGATAAATCTTTTTCCAGTCCGGATGCAAAACGGGAAAGTTCTTTCAAATCGCTGTTTTTGTATTTTTCAATAAAAAGATATAAGTACGGCATGTTTTCCTTTTGAAATATCTCCCGAAATTCCTGAATGCAGGACTTCAGCGTCCTAAGCTGCGGATAGGTATCCATCAGATATGATTTATGACGATCCGTTATCTCGTGGTTTATCCATAAGAAACGGAAGATGCCGTTTCTTGATATGTGGTCATATTTCTGAAGTTTTTTCTTCTTCTGAATAGCGTCCGTTGAAGAACTCCTGTAGACCGCTATATCAATATGAAAACGCTCTATAATCTTATTCATATAATCATAAGCTGCTGTCTGGCCGCCTTTGTAACCTTTTTGAATGAGACTTTGGAAAACATCTTTTCTGCTTACTCCAGAAGATAACTCTTTGATGATATAATCATAAAAGTGATCCATTCCGCTATAAAAGTTTTTGCGGCATAAAGAATCATAGTCTCCTTCAAGATATTTTGTTACTGTATTTCTGCTACAATGAAGTATTTTAGCTATCGCGTGTTTGCTGTATCCGGCTTTTGAGTATTCATGGATTGCATGATACAACTGTACACTTTTTTCGTTGTAATTCAGAAGTTTACCCACATCACAATGCATTTTTTTTACAAGGCTCCCCGGCAGCTGTAGCAGTTTCACTTGTTCCATAATCTATAGGAATCCGGACATCTACAGGAATCACAGAATTTACTGTGCTCTTAACAGCTTCCAGAAGATTTTGATGGAGATGGAATCGATCCGCTATCTGCATGGCATCCGGCAGTAATTCCTGGATAGCAGACGAATATGCACCTGCCCTGTCCCGTGTGACGGTTTTAACGTGTTTATTATTTTTAAGCCACTCCTTAAGTGTAATTCCATCACGTCCATCAAGAATTGCAACCGGTTTATGGGTGGCTTCATCGACAATGATTGTTCCATAAGTATGACGCTTTTTAAATGCAAAATCATCAACACCAATGGCACTTCCACATTTTGCGACTGGGTGTAGACGATAACGTTTGGCTAAAAGACGAATCACGCTGTCTCCGCTGATTTGAAGTTTCATTGCACGACAGATACGAGCACATCCTTCACAACTGGTTTCCATAGCCAGCATACAAACAAAGTCTGCACATCGTTCTGTCATACGTCCATAATAGCTGAGAAATCCGTCAAAATCTTCAACAAATGTAACTTTTGAACATGATCTATTATTACAGACATACTCGTGAGTTGTTATATGAAGTCGTGCAGTTTTTCCCAGTATCGGTAGATCCTGAACTTTACGTAAATACGTCCCGTGATAAGTTTCGGTTTCCTGACCACACTCTGGACATTTGCAAGAATGTGTCTTAGATTGCATTTTAATATGAATAGAACTGTCATCATAGTCAACAGAAGTAATTGACAGCAACTCACTTGGGAAAAACATATTCAACTTCAATGAATCATTCATTATCATTTACCGCCTTTAATTGATACCAATATTTTATCACAGAAATAAACCCATTGGAAGCCAAAAACGGACAATTGCGGAAGAACCCTGGAGGACCGGAATATACAGTCATCACCAGATAGCTTATAATGATAGAAAATAGATTTTTACTCCACATTCATTGATAGTGGATGGAAATTCTTATTTGCAGGAGGTTTCATTATGAGCGGTAAACGTGCCCCATAGATAACTTGAAATAATTTTGAAAAATGAATTTATGTAAGTGAGAGGAGATTATAGTGTGGATATATTATTAATGATGTGGCTTGTTATAGATATGGTACTTTTAATGATATTGCCATTTAGGAAAAATGTGACGAAATATGAAAATGTGATGCGTAGACGGACGATAGAAAACGTAAAAAGTTTGAGTGTGATGGATGTGCTGATAAAAATATTTTTGTTGTTTTTGGTGGGGTTAATTATACATTTTTTTATACATATTATCTCAGATATAGTAATTCAAAAGGTTTTCGAGTGGTATAGAGGGATATTTATTGTTGCGTTATTTCCAATACTTTTTCCCTGGATTAAAGAAAAGAATTTTAATATCAAATCAATATGGAATGGATGCTTGATTGCATTGACGAGTCTTTTAAGTCTAGCATGCTATCTTATAGATATGGAAGATATAAAAGTTATATCAGATTATAGGGAGATATGGGATATATTGCTGACAATGCAGGTAATAACCTTTATTGCTGCAATGCTTGAGATACGAAAAGAAAGTAAAAAAAATTATTCCAAAAAGATATCCAAGAAGGGGATCAGAAAAGACTTGTATTATCGAACACCTAGGCTAATATTAGATGTATCAAACGTTGAATTGATTAGGTGTTGCGAAAAATACTTTGATGAATATACTTGTAGATATAGGAAAATCAAAGAATTGCATACAATAGAATATGTAAATTTGGCAGGAGTACATAAAGAATTATGGTATAAAAAAGCAGCTTGTTTTATGAAAACATTTGGTGTATTAAGCATAGGGGGGATAATATTTAGTATATATTTCGAAGAATTATATAAGATTCAATTGGTAATGGGACTTATAATTATATTTGGAGTTTTGATTATTATATATAAACATATAGATATGAAGTGCTTATATAGAATAGGAATTAAATATTTCTATGATGAATGGGGATATTATTTAACTTACATATGTAGAGATAAATGTAGAGATAAATTTGTCGGAACTTCCCAAGTGCTCGAAAGTTCGAAATTTCATAAATATATTCATTCATTTCTTGATATCGTGGCTTTATGCAGAGCGGTAACAGTTAGTGATAAAATAAATGGAGAGAAAAAAATATGCATTATTACGAGTAATTTAAGTGAGTTATTTGCAAATTATTCAGATTATAATGAGAATCAAAACTGGGTTATGGTAATACCGTTATGGATAGCTGCTTTGTTTGAATTTAATGTTACTGGAAAAATTAGTGAGGATGCAAAAGTTATTTTGATGAAGTCTGTTAATGAAAATGTAAGAGCGCATATAAGTATTTTTTTACAAAGTTTTTGGGCAGATATAGAGAGAAAAGAACTTAAAGATGGTATTTCGAAATATATACAGTTGTTTGAAGAGGAACTATATAGTGAACCAGTGTAAGCGCTTAGTTGTTCTAACGTTTACGAAGTCTGCAAGCTACCGCTTGCATCAAAACAATAGTTGAGATAGTGTCAGGTTTAAGCAGCGAGCATTGGGGTCAGGCACGCGAAAGAAGCTATATCATACTTCTGGAAGTTTTGCCCTAAAATAATGTAATGTACCTAATAGTTATTGAAATGCTAACCCAGGCCTATCCACTTGCAAAGCCGAGAATATATGTGAAAATCTATGGATAGTTGATGAACAATCTGTTCCGTAAAGAGCTGGATGTGGGAAAGCCGTATGTCCGGATTCTGTGAGTGGCATACTCGGTAATTGGAGAATAAAAAGGATTGAAAAAGAATATAATTATGGTATAATTATCCCATAAATAAGGAGGTGCCAATTATGCCACAGATAATTCCGATTAAAGATTTGAAAAATACAGCAGAGATTTCTGATATGTGTCACAAAATGGAAGAGCCAATTTTCGTTACAAAGAATGGTTATGGGGATATGGTTATTATGAGTATGGAGATTTATGAAGCAACGATGAGACAGCTTACCATGTATAAGGATATTGAAATATCTGAAAAGCAGGTGGAGAATGGACAGGTGCGAGATGCAAGGGTAGCGCTCAGAGAGACGAGGGCAAAATATGGCTTATAGTTTGAATATTACAGAACATGCCAATGAGCTGCTTGATAATTTGGCGTATCATTTGATTTACCGCTTGAAGAATAAGCAGGCAGCCGGGCATTTATTGAATGGGATAGATGATATTTACGATAGACTAGAAGATAATCCTTTTCAATTTCCCAAATGTAGAGATGCGCATCTGGCGAAGAAGAATTACAGAGAAGCAATCGTTTCGGGTATGAGCCATATTGTGGTTTTTAATGTGAATGGAAATGTAGTCAATGTACTTGGAATTTTTCACCAGTTAGAAAACTATCAGAGTAAGATGTAATAGCATTGGGGTCAAAAACTCGAAATAAAATGTTTACATCCGGAACAAAATCTGTTTGATGAATATGCATCTAAAAATGGTTTGACAGTGTTGAATAGTGATGAGTGGCTTCAAAAAATAGAAGATACAAAATAGGTGAAACATATTCAGACGTTTGTTGAGGACGACTTCCAGAATAAGTAAAAACATAGTCTAAGACAGGAAAACGTGCAGGCAAGGTCCCTGATTGATGCTGTTTTGTGTGGTCGGATAAGGGAATTATGGCAGGAGGACTTACGCTACCACAGTGGGGTCAGGCATGCGAAAGAAAGTATAAAATATTCATGAATCAGTGCAAGCATGACAAATATTCTATACGAAGGAATTTTGCTCAGATCTTGTACTACATTAAAAGCTGTAAAATTCAACGTTGAATTTTACAGCTCTTTGCGTATAATAAGCATAATACAAAATGAAAGAAGGAGCTGAAAGAATATGGCAAATATTTTACCGGTATCTGATTTGAGAAATTATAATGAAGTCCTGAAAAATTGTCAGAAAGGTGAACCTGTGTATCTGACCAAGAATGGCAGGGGGCGTTTTGTAGTTATGGATATTGAAGATTATGAGCGTGAGCGTGCAGAGAAAAAACTTTTGCTGAAGCTGCAAGAAGCCGAGGAAGCAGTGAAAGATGGTGAGGGTTGGCTGGATTTGGATGAATTGAAAGCACTTGTGGGAGAATAAGATGTTAAAATTGAGGATTAATCCGATTGTAGCGAAAGATCTGAAGGATATCCGGGATTATATTGCCGAAGATAATGAAGAATGTGCAGCAAAGACTATAAAAGAAATATGTGGTAAATTCGAAAATCTTCAGATGTTCCTTGGTATAGGTGCTGATCTTTCCAGAAGGGTCGGTTTTCGGACAGATTACAAATATGCAATATGGGAAGATTATGTAATTATTTACAAAGCAGGGAACGAGTATGTCGAGATTTATCGAGTAATTAACCGGTATCAGGATAGTACAAGAATTTTTGAGTAATTTGATGTGATGCTGACGATGTAAAGGCTTACGTTCATAAGAACTAAAAACAGGATACATGCCAGAAAAGCTGGTTTATAGTCAGAAAGCGAAAGAACTGGTAAAAGAGTTCATAGCAAGGTTGGAAGAAATTCCGGATGGATGTGCGGAGATGTTTCCGTTTGATATGATTGACAGGTTGAAGAAAGAGTATTTGGAATTTTAAGAAAAATGGTATAACGGCAGCAAAGACAGAGGTATGTTAGGGGTAAAAAAAATATGGATATATCAAAGAAAGACTGGAAATTATTCTGTGAGCGTGTTCCTGGATGGCAGGAACATTATATGGAACAGCTTGGAAAAGAATATGTGGAGTTGCTGACTTCTCCGGGAAATGCATCGGATCACTTTTGGGAGTTAGAGAAGAGAATAAAGCGGGATAAGAAGCATCCTGGTGTGTTGATTGAACTTCGGAAATCAACAGCGATTTGGGATATTGTGTATTTTGTCCGGGATAAAGTAATTACAATGGATGATCTTGAAGGATTCAGTCAGGATTTAATTGATGCGGTAAGGCTTATTTTGACCAGATAAGTTTGAAAATCAGAGATGTTGTGTATAGATAATAAAAAGATGGATAATATTTTAGAAACGAAAAAAACAAAAAAGGTCGATTATCCACAGAACATATTAAAAGCACTGAAGCTGGATATAAAGAATCCAACGGAAGATCAGAAAGCTGGACTAAATCATATCAGGAAGTAAAGTCCATGCAGAAGTTGATTGCACAGTATGTAGAAGCGGTAAAAAAGATTTATGGCTCACATGTACGACAGATCATCCTTTATGGATCATATGCAAGAGGAGATTTTCGGTGGATATTATGATTTTAGTAGATATGTCAGAGCTGGAATTAAAGGCATACGAACAACAGTTATCCTACATGACGTATGATTTTAATATGGATCATGATTTGGATATCAAGCCTATTGCGAAAAGCGAAGCGCATTTTAATAAGTGGGTAGGGAATTACTCATTTTATTCCAATATTCACAAAGAAGGAGTAGTTTTGTATGGAGCAGCCTAATCAGGAAATTGGTACAAAGTGAGAGTTGGTTCAATATCGTCTGGAAACCGCAAGAAATGATTTTTATATAGCCAGTAAAGAAGAATCAGAACAGCAAATTTCTGTTGCGGCTGAATTTATAGATTTGGCAGAAAAGTATTGCATGGAACAGTTACAGGAAAGGAAAATGACCGAATGATTTTTATATGTTATCCCAAGTGTTCCACCTGCCAGAAAGCCCGAAAGTGGCTGGAGGAGCATGGAATAAAATACACGGAACGTCATATTGTGGAACAGAATCCGTCCTATGAAGAATTGAAGGTATGGTACGGTAAGAGCGGATTCCCGTTGAAAAAGTTCTTCAATACCAGCGGTCTTTTGTACAAGGAAATGCAGCTGAAGGAGAAGCTTCCCGCGATGAGCGAAGAAGAGCAGTTAAAGTTGCTCGCCACAAATGGCATGTTGGTGAAACGCCCGCTGCTTGTGAATGATGAAATGGTACTTGTGGGATTCAAAGCTGCGGAGTGGGCGGAAAAACTGAATATCTGAGAAAACTTAAACCTACCAAAACTAGGCAGTCAAAAAAGTTCAGTACTCAACTTTTTTGACTGCCTATAATCAGGAGGTGACGTTATGGTTGCATAGACCAGCCTGATACTGGATTCAACAGCGGGCGGAACAGCTCAGGGAAGGCCAGATCCGTCAGTCACTACAGTTTCGGAAAAGGTTTTCAGAAATCCCTGAATGTTTCGACTTCTTTTTACACACCTTTTATGATAAGATAAAAACGTGAAAGGAAGTGGAACAATGGCTACAGGATGTGCATTTTTGAGTAATAAGGACAAGTTTACAATATTTCGCTATGGAAAATATATAATAAGATTTAGAGCACCCTATTCGCTGGAACGGTATACGGATATCAAAGAATGGGATGATGGGTATCTTGTGGTTATGGCAAAATATAGTCACAGAGAAGAGAGCGAAGAGGATTATATAGATTTAGTCCCGATATTGGAAAATCTGTATATTCAGCCGGAAGAGTTCTTGAAGTCAATTAAGGAGGTTAGAATTGAAAATGCCTGATATTTTTAAAATTGCTGATGAGGCAGAATTGATTGTCAACGGATATGCATTTACAAAGTGCCGGGAGGGTTTTCGAATTCTGAATCTGAACAGACCAGATAAAGCGCTTGTGATATCGACAGAAGGGGATACATTGGAAACGACAATGGACGACATTGAAATTCGGATCGTGAAGGATTATTACGATAAAAATAAGCGCTTTATGGAGGAGTGATAATGCCGAAATACTATGAATTTAAGATTGCTGGCTATTATCTGTATTTTACTTCTTTCTGTGTGATCGAGTGTATGCATGTTCATGCCAGTGACAGAAAGTTGACAGAAGCAGGGTCAGCTAAATTTTTTGTAAAGGAAAACGGAGATACGGAACTTCAGAACAGAGGAATTCTGAATGATAGAGAAATTGCTAAGATACAGGCTTTTATAAAAGAAAATTATAAAGAAATGTATATGAAATGGTCTGAGTATAGTGAAAACGGGTATTACGGACAGGAGAATAAGTAATAATAAGTGGGTAGATTTACAAGGAAGGAGTAGTTTTGCATGGAACATCATGATTTAGACACTTATCCTATCCCAAAAGAAAAAATGCCAATGTATATCAATGAACCGTGGTTGCTCGAAAAGACGGCGGTATGTTAGGTGTAAAAGAAAATATGGATATATCAAAGAAGGGCTGGAAATGGATGATCTTGACTGAATAGAGGATAAGGAGCAATACATGGACGGATATAAACCACCTTTTACAATTACAAACAGTATATTATCTCATGTAGCGTCTGTATCTGAAAAAGTCGGACGTATTACTGTAATGAGTAATATGGAAAACAAACCTCATCTAAGGAAAAATAACCGGATCAAATCCATCCATTCGTCTTTAAAGATCGAGGCAAATTCTCTTTCATTAGGCCAGGTGCGTGATGTCATTAACGGGAAATTAGTTCTTGGAGAGGCAAAAGAAATACAAGAAGTAAAGAATGCGTATAATGCCTATGAAAAAATAGCTGAAATAAATCCTTACAGCGTAGAAGAATTAAAGAAATTTCATGGTATTATGACAAAATACATCGTAGAGGAATCTGGTGATTTTCGCAGTGGTGAAGAAGGTGTATTTAATGGTGAAGAGTGTATATTCATGGCTCCGCCGGCACGCTTTGTTCCACAATTGATGAATGAATTATTTGACTGGATGAAGGAAGTAAAAGACCAGATGCATCCGCTGATTTTGAGCAGCGTATTTCATTATGAATTCGTATTTATTCATCCCTTTACAGATGGTAATGGCAGGATGGCAAGGTTGTGGCATACAGCTATTTTGGCTAAATGGAATCCTATTTTTGAATATATTCCGATAGAAAGCCAAATTGAAAAATTCCAGGATGATTATTATGGTGCGATTGCAAAATGCCATGTAGGGGGAGAATCTACGGTATTTATTGAATTTATGCTGACTCAAATAGATAATATTTTAGCGGAACTTTTGAATCAGATGACAAATAGAGCCGCTGATGACGCTATTTTTGACGCTGATGGCGCTAATCATGGCGCTGATAATATGGAAAGTAGGTTGTTATCAGGTCTGAAACAGAACCCGTATATTACACAGACAGATTTAGCTAAAGAATTATCGTTATCGAGGAGAACTGTCCAGAGAATCATGAAAGACCTGATGAATGATGGCAAGATAAAGAGAGTTGGTTCGACCAGAACAGGTCATTGGGAAATAAATGATTGATGTAAAGGCATAGCCTGCAAAAACTATGCCTTTGCATTTTCCGGCAGCAACATCCGGTCATTAACACATTTGGGTCAGACCCGTGCGTATCGGATGAAGTATTGTATATCGTCACAGAAAAGACGATACGGAAGTCTGAACAGAAATAGAAAGTTAGAAAAGGTCGGCTCACATTTCAAGTCGGCCTTTTTGTTATCTTATTCATTTGAATAGTAATTTGCCCGAAATTTATACTTATCGCCTCGCACAATTGTTTTATGGATGGCAATTAATTGCTGATTCTCATAACAAAAGCGTTCCAGAAACATACAGGGTTCCTGGGAGGACATCTGCAGAAGCTGGCGTTCTCGTGGAGTAGGCATGACAGGGGATAATAGCTCATTGGCATCGTCTATTTTCATAGAATAATACAGTTCCAAATAGGCATAGAGGGACTGGGTTTTCAAATATTCCAGATCAAGACGGAAAAAACGGTTTACAGGAAGATAAGTGGTTTCAATCATCAGAGGATATCCATTGGCCAGGCGGAGACGGATCAATTTATGCCATTCCATATGGGTGTCATCAGATGGTAGAACAGCATCCAGATATTTGTCATTTTGAAGCTGTTCATAGTGCAGAAGTTGATTGGTGATCTCGATATGACGTGCTTTCAGAGAACCAGCAAAAGAGTGAAATTTAGATAAGGGCTGTTCATAAACCTGCGGTTTTACATAATTTCCGCTGCCCTGTCGGGTTTCTATAAAATGATTTTTGCGAAGTTCTTCCAAAGCGCGACGGATAGTTGCGCGACTTACATGATAGAGAGAACACAGAGCACGTTCAGAAGGTAAAACAGTTTTTTCGGAATAATATCCGGTATCTATTTTTTTGAGCAAATCATCATAAATTTCCTGGTAAAGCGGTGTCGAATTATCCATATTTCTCCCTTCCTTTGTTAAAAATGTTGCTTTCAGTATAACTTTGAAAGGATGTTTGGTCAATCAGAAAATTGTGAAAAACATATAAAAAATAGTTTTTGTATGTGAAAAATATAAACCATTTCACTAATTGGTACGATACCGATTACCATACCAATTATAGATTGGGCTAAAAAGAGCAGAAGGTATTGCAAAGAAAAAGAGACTGGTTAATAATGAAGATAGCAAAGGCGCCGAAGCAGGAAAGAAAGGAGGAAAAAATTTGAAGTATCAGGAATATTATCAGATCGTAATGCAGCAGTTAGAACGTGAATTTGAGGAAGAAGGAGAGAATATCCAGAAAGCTGCGGAATATTGCGCCGCTTCGGTGATGGCTGATCGGGTTATTCATGTTTTTGGATGCGGTCATTCTCAGATGTTTGCAATGGAGGTGTTTTATCGGGCAGGAGGACTGGTACCGGTGAATGCTCTATTGATACCTCATTTAGCACTATTCCCAAAAGCAAAACTCAGCACTATGCAGGAGCGGGTAGAGGGCTTTTCGAAAGGGTATTTGGATCTGGAGGACACGGATGAAAAGGATACAATGATCATCGTCTCTGTATCGGGACGCAATGCAGGAGTGGTGGATATGGCTCTTGCTGCGAAAGAAAAGGGAATGAAAGTGGTGGCTTTGGTATCTTCGGCATTTGCTGATGCGACGGTATCCCGTCATTCCAGTGGAAAAAATCTGAAGGAAGTTGCGGATGTAGTAATTGATCTGAAATGTGTGGCAGGAGACGCAGTATTAAGCGATGAAAAAATGGATGCGAAATTCTGTGGGACTTCTACCGTTTTAGGCATGACAGTTATGGAAGCAATCGTAGCGCAGACAATTGATAATTGTATTAAAAAGGAATATCTGCCTCCGGTTTATGTAAGTTCTAATCTGGATAAAGGCGATGCAATTAATGCGGAATACATAAAGCAGTATTCAAAAAAAATATCTTGCCTGTAGGCAGCAGAGACAGAAAGGGAGGAAAACGAATGAAGATTGTATGTGTTTGTGGAATGGGGATGGGCACAAGCCTGATTATGAAAATGACCATAGACAATGCGGCAAGAGAACTGGGATTAGACGCGGAAGTAGAACACTGGGATGTAGGAACAGTGGGAAGCAAGGACGTAGATTTAATTGTCGCCTCTCAGGATTTCGCTGACAACCTTTCTGAGTATAAAAATGTTATTTTTTTAAAGAATATTATGAACAAGGCAGAAGTAAAAGAAAAACTGGAGAAATATATAAAAGAAAAGGGGGAGTAGAGAATGGCAGTATTGAATTTCTTCCTGGAATTACTGCAGACGCCGGCTATTGTTCTTGCATTTGTATCGCTGGTTGGTCTGGTGGCCCAGAAGCGTGGTTTTTCATTTGTTCTTAGTGGAACAGTAAAAACAGCGCTTGGGTATCTGGTTTTATCGGCGGGATCAAGTTTGATTGTTACAGAGATTCTTCCGTTTGTAGGACTTTTTCAGACAGTTTTCGGTTTGGACGGATTTGCGACGGGCTCGGAAGTAATTGTGGGTGCCATGTCGGAGGCAGTTCCAGTAATCGCCTCTACGTCCGCAGTAATTATGGCAGGCGGCTTTCTGGTAAATATTTTGTTGGCGAGAGTAACTCCGCTCAAATATATTTTCCTGACTGGACATATGATGTGGATCAGCTCAATTGCGGTAGCTTACAGTTTATATAGTGCTGGGCTGAGTAGTGGTCTGATTATCGGTATCGGAATTGTATTGCAGGGACTGTTTTTGACGCTTCTTCCGGCTATCTCACAGCCGTTTGTACGGGCAGTGACAGGGAACGATGATTTTGCAATCGGACATTTGACAACATTGGGAACGGTATCGGCAGGTTTTATTGGCGGTTTACTTGGCGACAAGAGTAAGAGTGCAGAAGACGTAAAACTTCCGAAGAAACTTTCTTTCTTTAAGGATACTGCAATGTCCATATCGATTGTTATGGTTCTGTTTTATCTGATTGTTGTGCTGGCAGCAGGACCGGAACAGGTGGCGGTCTATGGTGGGACGACAAATTACATTGTATATGGCATGCTAAAGGGACTGGGTGTAACGGCAGGAATTTTGGTATTGCTTCAGGGCGTCCGAATGCTTCTGGGAGAGCTGGTTCCTGCATTTAAAGGAATTGCGGATAAACTGGTTCCCAATGCCATTCCGGCTCTGGATGTTCCTGTGCTTTTCAGCTACGCACCCAATTCCCTGATGCTTGGTTTTGTATTTGCTGTGGTAGGTATGCTTGTAGCAATGTTGGCCAGTTCTGTAGCATTTGGCGTAGTCCCGCTGGTATCAATTATCGGAGCATTTTTTACAGGCGGCGTAGCCGGTATTTTTGGAAATGCGAGAGGTGGCCGTAGAGGCGCTATGATATCCGGGTTTGTATACGGATTTGAGCTTATTTTCCTCTCCGGATTTACGTACAAGTTATTTGATCATTTTGCAGCAGTGGGAGCGGAAGGAACCGGGCATGATTGTATTGATGCCATGGTGTTAATGCTGGGAATGAAGAATGTATGGATTGGAATTATACTGATAGTAACAGTATTTGTGTTCCTGTCTGTAATGCAGATGAAATATAAAAAGAATAATTCCTGAAAATTGATTATGATGTAACCGGTTGAAGAACCTTTTCCAGACCTTAAAAGCCTGGGGAAGGTTCTTTGACATGGAATACTGGTGAAATGGTATTTGCTGGATTCATAGCTACAGAGAGGGCGGAAAATTAAATTTATTGCTGATACTACGTATTTTAGATGTGTTTCATCGGCTTTTAAATCTTCCATTAAACTGTACAAACATATACAATAGGGTTATCCAATACAACGTTTATGCGGAGTAAATCCTATGTATAATGAAAATTTCTGTATCCGAAGAATTAAAGAACTGATGAAAAAGAATGACGATACGTTATATCGGTTATCCAAGCGTTCCGGTGTTTCGTTGTCTACGCTTGCGTCTATGTTTGAAAAGAATACGGATCCGCGTGTGGAGACCATTGAAAAAATCTGTGCAGCCTGTGACATTACGGTTTCACAGTTTTTTGATCAGTCCTCTATGGATTTGACAGCGAATCAGCGCAGACTTTTTACGTCGTTCAATTCTCTGAATCCGGAGCATCAGCGAATGGTAATTTCTTATTCCAGTTTTTTAGAGAACGAGGAGCGGAAACGCTGGCAAATCTGAATATTTGTATATTGTGCGTGAACAAAAGCCGGGCAAAATGGCAAGCCCGGCTTATATTTTTATGTGGATTTCTGGTGCTGTAAGCGGTACGTATTTCAGACCCAATTACATCGCCTTTTAAAACTTTTATTAAGCCTCGCAAACATATACAATAGGGTTATCCAATACAACGTTTATACGGAGCAATTCCTATGTATAATGAAAATTTCTGTATTCGAAGAATTAAAGAACTGATGAAAAAGAATGACGATACGTTATATCGGTTATCCAAGCGTTCCGGTGTTTCGCTGTCTACACTTGCGTCCATGTTTGAAAAGAATACGGATCCCCGTGTGGAGACCATTGAGAAAATTTGTGCAGCTTTTGATATTACCATCTCACAGTTTTTTGATCGTTCGTCGCCGGATTTATCAAAAAATCAGCATAAGCTGTTGGCGTCCTTTAATTCTCTGGATAAAAAGCATCAGCGGCAGGTCATCGCCTATTCCGGATTTCTGGAGCGGGAAGAGGAATGGAGCCGGTATAATAAAAAATAAGGGTCGGTACTACACCGACCCTTCCTTCTTAAATACAACCAATATTGTCTTAAGCAAAATCTTAATATCCAATCCCACACTCCAATTACTGATATACTGGGTATCGAGCTTCACAACTTCTTCGAAGTCGGTAATGTCGCTGCGGCCGCTGACCTGCCACATGCCGGTGATGCCGGGTTTGATGGCCAGGCGGGCGCGGTGGTGGAGCTCGTACTCACTGACCTCGCCGATGAGGGGCGGGCGTGTGCCGACAATACTCATGTCACCCTTCAGCACATTGAAGAACTGGGGAAATTCATCCAGGCTGGTACTGCGGATAAAGCTGCCGATGCCGGTCTTTTTCGTGCCATCCGGCAGGATTTTATTGCCGATGACCCGGGGATCAAAATCCATCTTGAACATTTTGGCGTCGCCAAGTTTATTCTGAGCCATCAGAGCGGCTTTACGTTCCTCGGCGTCCAGATACATGCTGCGGAACTTGTACATTTTGAATTTCTTACCGTTTTTCCCCACACGCTCCTGTGAGAAGAAAATCGGACCCGGAGAGCTGATATAGATGGCCGGGGCCACGAAAATAAATACGATGCCGGTCAGCAGGCAGCCAACAAGCCCCCCTGCGATATCCATGGCGCGCTTAATAAAGAGCTGCTTGGCGGAAACGAAGGTCATGCTGGTGGTCAGCACGGTGTAGTTGCCGACCTTTTCCATGATCTGCTTCTGACCGGGGATATTGACCTCCCGGGACAGATTCAGGTGTACCGCTACGCCGGATTCCACGAATTTATGGACCAGATCCTGAAGAAGCGGATCCTCCTCGACGGAGGGAATGATCAGAACCTCGTCAATCCACTCCTGACATACGTACATGGGAGCGTCTGCGGCGCCTGCGACAACCGGGATACCCTCAATTTTCTGGCCGGTCATATCGCGATCAAGGATGACCAGACCGGAGAGTGTGAACATCTCATAGTTATTTTTCTTCAGGTTCAGGACAGCTTCAGCGGCTTCGTCGGCCCGGGTGACGATCAGCAGGGACCGGTTGCCGCCTATCACCATACGGCGTCTCAGGATGGTTTTCCATATCTGCCGTACTGTGTAGGTCAGAAAGAAATAGATCACATACATGATGCCCAGCATCAGGCGGGAATAGTCCTGCGCGTCCTGAACAAGATAAAGATAAAATACGCCGAGAGCACTGACAATGACCACGTGCTTCACGGTTTCCATAAATTCAATATAGGGTCCTCTTTTCAGGACGTTTTTCAGCGTCTCGAAAAAGAAGAGGGTAACGATGTCCGCAAACGCGATAAAGACGGCCATGTTCCGATAAAGAACGATGGAGTATGGATTTCCTTCGAAACCGCGGATGATATATGCGAGAAGAAAGGCGGCCTGCAGGCAAATCATATCCAGAAGGATAAAATCGTAGTGCTTGAACCACCCGGTTGATTCTTTTTTGTACATAGTACAACAAATTCCCTTCAAATAACAAATTTTGTAACAGGTGCTTTTCTATGTGTATCATAAAAGATTTTGCGGTGCTTGTCAAATAATAAGTATCTGGGATATAATAGATAAAATAAAGGAAGGAGACTACCGATGAACTGGATAAAAGAACATGAGATAGATTCCTGGCTCTTAAGAGGCGCCGTGGCATTGATGTTGCTGTTCCCGGCTTTTTACAGTCCCTACACAGATGTGTATCAGAGCGCGTATTACGCAGGGTTCTCCTGGGCCTATTTTCTGGTGGTATTGTATATGGCAGTGCGGGTCTGGAATAACAGGGACAGGCTTCCGCGTATATCCATAGCAGCGATTGTTTATTTTGCGGGACTGCTGATTTATAATCTGCTGTCTCTGTATTTTAATCATAAATATCTGCACTGGTACTGGGAGCAGGTCAATAATACGGTGGCATTTCTATTGCTGGCAGTGATAGCGGGCCTGGGGGAAGGCTCAGAAGAGAAACGGGATGGAACAATCCGTTTTCTGATGTATTGTATCATACTTTCCAATATAGGCAGCATTATTTACTACATGATGGGCTATACCAAGCTGCTGATTTGCAATAATCAGTTTGTGCTTTTTGAACTGCCGGAGAATTTTTACGAGACCCGTCATTACTGGCTCTACAGCCATAAAAGTGAGTACGCGGTGATGCTGGTGGCTTTTATCGCGCTGCTGGTGGCTTATCGGAAGAAGTTCCGCTCGCAGCTTACCTTTGTGGCAGGAGAGGCCGTGCTGTTATATTGCCTGTATCTGACCCATTCCTGGACCGGTATCGCAGGGGTATTCCTGATTTTCGCTGGCTATGCGGCGGATCAGATTGAGTGGAAGCATTTTCGTTTTAAGGCATGGTATCTGGCGGTATTGGCTGTGTTCGGTTACGCGGGCTGGAAGGTGGCCGGCGATGTGCTGGCGGAACGGAATATCTGGAATCTGGGAGGGAGAATTCCTATCTGGAGGGGTGTGTGGGAGAGTGTGATTCTCAGACATCCGGAAGGCTGGGGCATGCGTTTTGGCGAATCCGCCATTGATGTAAATGGAGAAGGCTGGTGGTTTGTCAATAACGCCCATAACGTTTTTTTTAATCAGATGCTCCGCTTCTCCATCCCCGTCGGCATTATTTTCACCCTGCTATTCCTGGGTATCGTCATCTATACCCTGGTGAAAGGCCGCAGCTTCCTGGTGACAGGTACCTGGATTGCGTTGCTGGTTTTGCTGGACATGGACTATGCTCTGATGAGCACGGAGATGGCTCTGCTGTTCCTGATCGTGTGGCTTATCAGCATGTACAGAAAGCCTATTTATAATAGGAAAAAAGCCATTTCCTAAATGTAAAAAAAGCATAAATAAATTGACTTGCGTCCCCGGAAATAGTAATATCAATGGTGTGTATACAAAGAAAACAATGGAACGAAGCGGGAGAGTATACGGACATGAAGGAAATGAAATGGTGGATGGATATCGTAAAAAATCTGACCATGCTGACCCAGTTCAGCTTCACGCTGGTGACGCCGCTTCTGATGTGTCTGGGCATCTGTTGGCTGCTGTGCGCGAAAGTGGGACTTGGCGGCTGGATCTATATTCCGGGATTTTTCTTTGGTATGGGAGGCTCCGGAATGGTAGCCTGGAAACTTTATATATCCGTGACCGGGAAGCAGAAAAAGGAAGAGACAAAAAAGCACATTTCCTTTAACCGGCACGAGTAGAAAAGGTGGAATCTATGAGCAAGCTTTTGGACAATATGCAGCCCGCGATCAAAGAGGAGACGAAGCATGTGGCGATTTATACAGCCACAGGCGTGGTACTTATGTGGCTGCTATTTCTGGTACTTCATTTTACGATGCCGGAGAAGGTGCCGTTTAACTATACGGTGATTCTCGGCGGGCTCGGCGGCGGGGCAGTCGCTGTTCTGAATTTTCTGTGGATGGGTCTCATGGTGCAGAAGGCGGCCGCGAAGGCGGGCGACCAGGACGCGGTGAAGACTCTGGTAAAGGGAAGCTATTCCCAGAGAATGCTGTTTCAGATGCTCTGGGTGATCATAGCGATTGTCGCTCCCTGTTTTCACTATGTGGCGGGGATTCTTCCGCTGCTGTTCCCGGGAACGGGAATCAAGATCATGGGGATTTTGAAGAAATAGTTGGAACTATTGGAATTTGTGAAGATAGGAGGTGAAGATGCATGGAAGTGGATATTTCAGGTGCTCGGGTCTTTTTCACGATACCGACGAATATTCCCATACTGGGCGATCTTCAGATTAGTGAAACCCTGGTGGTGAGCTGGATTGTCATGGCGCTGATTACGGGTCTTTGTATCTGGCTGACTCACGACCTGAAGGTGGAAAAGATCTCCAAGCGTCAGGCCGTGGCTGAGATGCTGGTGGAGATGGCGAACAAGTTCGTCATCGGCAATGCGGGCGAGAAGTTCCGGAAGCTGATTCCCTTTGTGGCGGCTCTGTTTGCCACAAGCGTGGTTTCCAACCTTATCAGCTTAATCGGTCTTCGGAGTCCGACGGCGGATCTTTCGACGGAAGCTGCCTGGGCCATCGTGGTATTTATCATGATCACAGCTCAGAAGATCAAGACCAGCGGAATCGGCGGATATCTGAAGGGATTTACCACTCCGATTGCCGTCATGACGCCGTTCAACGTGCTGTCCGAGCTGGCTACGCCCATCAGTTTGGCCTGCCGTCATTTCGGTAACATTCTTTCAGGCGTGGTTATCAACGCACTGATTTACGGAGCCCTGGCTCTGGCCAGCAGCAAGCTGTTGGGACTGCTTCCGGGCGTGCTCGGAGGTGTGCTGTCGCAGATCCCGATCCTGTCGGTAGGTCTTCCGGCGATTACGTCGGTCTACTTTGACTGGTTCTCCGGCGTGATGCAGGCATTTATATTCTGTATGCTGACGGTGATGTATATCGCCAACGCGGCAGAGGAGTAAGCTCAAAAGGTTATTAAAAAATGAAAAAACCATTTTAGGAGGAAATGAATATGGAATTTCAGTTACTTGCAAAAGGTATCGCATTAGCAGGATGTGCAATTGGAGCAGGACTGGCGCTGATCGCCGGTATCGGACCTGGTATCGGAGAAGGTAATGCCGTATCCAAGGCCTGCGAAGCTATCGGACGTCAGCCGGAGTGCAAGGGCGATGTTACCTCTACCATGCTTCTTGGTTGTGCTATCGCAGAGACCACCGGTATCTACGGTTTCGTAACCGGTCTGCTGCTGATCTTCGTAGCGCCGGGTATGTTCATGAACTTCCTGGCATAATCCGTAACAGAATCACGGAGTATAAGAAAAACAGGAGGTCAGGACATGGATGTACAGGAATTAGTTGGTCTTGTGCCATGGACGTTTGTCGCGCAGATCTGTAATCTGTTTATTCAGATGTATCTGATCAAGCGTTTTCTGTTCAAACCGGTAGGTGAGATGCTCGAGAAAAGAAGAGCGCTGGCAGACGCGCAGATTCGCGAGGCCGAGCAGGCTAAGGCGGACGCGGACGCCATCAAGACCGAGTATGAGCAGAACATGAAGGAAGCGAAGGAGAAGGCAAATGAGATCCTTATCACCGCCCAGAAGACGGCGGCGCTTCAGAGTGAAGAGATGCTGAAGGAGGCTACAGCCCAGGCGGCTGCCCTGAAGTCAAAGGCAGAGAGCGACATCGCCCAGGAGAAGAGAAAAGCGGTCAATGAAATCAAGGATGAAATTGGCGGCATGGCCGTGGAGATTGCCGGTAAGGTAATCGAGCGGGAGATTAGTGAAGAGGATCACGCGAAACTCATTGACGAATTTATCGCGAATGTAGGTGAGGCATCATGACACAGTACGCCAGATTGTATGGCGGCAGTCTCTATGACCTCGCTGCCGAAGAAAATCTCACGGACGCCATCGGAGAGCAGATGAAGGAAATTCGGAATCTGTTCCGGGAGAATCCCGACTATGTAAAGCTGCTCTGTGAGCCCTCCGTCCCGAAGACAGAACGGACAAAGCTCATCGAGGAAGCCTTTGGCGGACAGGCAGAGCGTTATTTGGTGAATTTTATGAAGCTGCTGTGTGAGCGGAATCTCCTCGGAGAATTTGCAGGCTGCTGCGAAGAATTCACACGGCGCTATCACGCGGATCATGGAATCGCCGAGGCAGTGGTGACCAGCGCGGTTGCTTTAAGCGACGCGCAGCTTACGGCCCTGAAGGCGAAGCTGGAAAAAATCAGCGGAAAAACCGTAGAGCTGGTACAGAAGCTGGATGCTTCTGTGGTAGCAGGTCTGCGTGTGGAACTGGAAGGAAAGCAGCTTGACGGAACGGTTCAGGCCAGAATGTCAGGAATTTCCAGAAAACTGAACGAAGTAATCGTGTAACTTATAAAATACTGTTTAAAGGATGGGAATGGAAACATGCAATTAAAACCAGAAGAAATCTCCAAGGTCATCCGCAGCCAGATCAAATACTATGACAATGCTATCCAGCAGAATGAAACCGGTACGGTTTTGATGGTTGGTGACGGTATTGCCAGAGCCAGCGGCCTGATTAACTGTATGGCAGGCGAGCTGCTGGAGTTTGAGGACGGCAGCTTTGGTATGGCCCAGAACCTGGAAGAGAACAGCGTGTCCATCGTATTGTTTGGTTCCGATGAGAACATCAGCGAGGGACAGACTGTAAAGCGTACCGGCAAGGTCGTATCCGTTCCGGTCGGAGAAGCGATGATTGGACGTGTCGTAAACGCCCTGGGACAGCCGATCGACGGTGCAGGCCCCATTGTGACGGATACCTTCCGCCCGATTGAGAGCCCGGCTCCCGGTATCTGCGAGAGAAAGAGCGTATCTGAGCCGCTTCAGACCGGTATCAAGGCCATCGATTCCATGGTTCCGATTGGACGCGGACAGCGTGAGCTGATCATCGGCGACCGTCAGACCGGTAAGACTGCCATTGCGGTAGATACCATTATTAACCAGAAGGGACAGGACGTGATCTGTATCTATGTAGCCATCGGTCAGAAGCGTTCCACCGTAGCTAATCTGGTAGAGACTTTGACAAAGAACGGCGCCATGGATTACACCATGGTTGTAGCCGCTACTGCATCCGAGGCAAGCCCGCTGCAGTATATCGCGCCCTATTCCGGCTGTGCCATGGGCGAGTACTTTATGAATCAGGGAAAGCACGTGCTGATCATCTATGACGATCTGACCAAGCACGCGGTTGCGTACCGTGCACTCTCCCTGCTGATCCGTCGTCCGCCCGGCCGTGAGGCTTATCCGGGTGATGTATTCTATCTGCATTCCAGACTTCTGGAGCGTGCGGCGAAGCTGGACGATGAGCACGGCGGCGGTTCCATGACGGCTCTGCCTATCATTGAGACCCAGGCAGGCGATGTATCTGCCTACATTCCGACTAACGTGATCTCCATTACAGACGGACAGATCTTCCTGGAGACCGAGCTGTTCCACTCCGGTGTTATGCCGGCGGTAAACCCGGGTATCTCTGTATCCCGAGTAGGTGGTAACGCCCAGATCAAGGCAATGAAGAAGGTAGCCGGTACCCTGAAGCTTCTGTATTCCCAGTACCGTGAGCTGCAGAGCTTCGCTCAGTTCGGTTCCGATCTGGACGCCGATACCAAGGCACGTCTGGAGCAGGGAGCGCGTATCGTGGAGGTTCTGAAGCAGAATCAGAACGCGCCGGTTGCAGTTGAGAAGCAGGTGGCGATTCTCTATGCGGTTACCAGAGGAATCTTGACACGGATTGCCACAGAGGATGTGAAGGCATATGAGGCAGGTCTCTACACCTATCTCGATACCGACGCCACAGGCGCTGCGGCTATGCAGGAAATCCGCTCCACAGGCAAGCTGGAGGCTGACACCGAGGAAAAACTGAAGGCAGCCCTGGATGCTTACACGGAGCAGTTCCTGAATACAAAGCCTGAAAAATAAGTGATAGAGGAGGAAGCATATGGCTGCAAATATGAAAGCGGTGAAGCTGCGTATCCGAAGCGTGCAGAGCACCATGCAGATCACCAAGGCGATGGAACTTGTAGCATCCTCCAAACTGCGTAAAGCAAAGGAACGAGCAGAAATCTGCCGTCCTTATTTCCGGGAGCTTCATGAGACCCTGCAGGATATCGCAGATGGCAATACGGATTTTACATCCGTGTATGTGAAGAAAGCAGCTTCTGAAAAATACTGCTATGTTGTCATGGCGGGTGACCGCGGACTGGCAGGCGGCTACAATTCCAACATGTTCAAGACCGTGGAAACGGCCATGGAAGACAGGGATTGTGTAGTGCTGCCCATCGGCAAGAAGGCGGTAGAGCATTTCCGGAGAAAGGGAATTCCCTGCATCACTGAGAAGTATGCGGAGATCGAGGACGTCTCAGTAGCCAACTGCTTCGAGATGGCCAATATGCTCTGCAAGGAATTCAAAGAGAAGGGATTCGGTCATATTGAACTCTGTTACACGAAGTTTGTGTCCATGCTGTCACAGCAGCCGGATGTCATTTCCATGCTGCCGCTGTCAGAGCTGGCCAGAACGGAAGAGAAGAAGGAGCCGGTACGGAACCTGATTCTTTATGAACCCAGCGCGGAGGAGGTCTTTGACGCCATCGTGCCGGAGTACCTGGCAGGTCTTATTTACGGCGGCGTCTGCGAGGCTCAGGCCAGTGAGCTGGCGGCCCGGAGAATGGCCATGGAGGCGGCGACCGGCAACGCGGAAGAGATGATCGAGAACCTGAACCTGTTTTATAACAGAGCCCGTCAGGCCAGCATAACGCAGGAAATCACAGAGATTGTTGGAGGTGCGGAAGGCATCTGATGAGATGCGGGTGAAAGCCTGCAGCTCGGACAAGGAATCATCATATATAAGGAGATTCAGGAATGAGTGAAAAACACATTGGTGAGGTAGTGCAGATCACCGGCCCCGTACTGGACATCCGGTTTGCTCACGACGAGCTGCCTGCGCTGCTGAACGCCATTGAAATCGATAACAACGGTACGAAGCTGACCGTTGAGGTGGCACAGCAGATCGGCGACAATACGGTCCGCTGTATCGCCATGAACTCCACTGACGGTCTCGTCAGAGGAGCAAAGGCCCTGGATACCGGAAAGCCCATCGAGGTTCCGGTAGGCGAGGAGTGCCTCGGCCGTGTATTCAACCTTCTGGGCGACCCGGTAGACAATCAGCCGGCTCCGGAGGCGAAGGAGCACTGGTCCATCCACCGTCAGGCTCCGGCTTACGAGGAGCAGGTACCGGCGACCGAGATTCTGGAGACCGGTATCAAGGTCGTAGACCTGATTTGCCCCTATGCAAAGGGTGGTAAAATCGGTCTGTTCGGCGGTGCGGGAGTAGGTAAGACCGTCCTGATCATGGAGCTGATCCACAACGTAGCGACAGCACACGGCGGTATTTCCGTATTCACCGGCGTAGGGGAGCGTACTCGTGAGGGTAACGACCTTTATAACGAAATGAAGGAAAGCGGCGTTATTGACAAGACCGCCCTGGTCTATGGTCAGATGAACGAGCCCCCCGGAGCCCGTATGCGTGTCGGACTTTCCGGACTGACCATGGCAGAGTACTTCCGCGATGTGAAAAATCAGGACGTGCTTCTGTTCATTGATAATATTTTCCGTTTCACACAGGCAGGTTCGGAGGTATCCGCACTGCTTGGACGTATGCCGTCCGCAGTAGGTTATCAGCCTACCCTGGCTACCGAGATGGGTGCTCTGCAGGAGCGTATCACATCCACCAGAAAGGGATCCATCACTTCCGTACAGGCTGTATACGTACCGGCAGATGACCTGACTGACCCGGCTCCTGCTACTACCTTTACCCATCTGGACGCTACCACGGTACTTTCCCGTGAGATCAGTGCCCAGGGTATCTATCCGGCCGTAGACCCGCTGGATTCCACCAGCCGTATCCTTTCTCCGGAGATCGTAGGCCATGAGCACTACGAGGTAGCCCGTGCGGTACAGCAGGTGCTGCAGCGTTATAAGGAGCTGCAGGATATCATCGCCATCATGGGTATGGACGAGCTGTCTGAGGAGGATAAGCAGACAGTAAACCGTGCCCGTAAGGTTCAGCGTTTCCTGTCTCAGAGCTTCTCTGTGGCAGAGCAGTTTACCGGTATGCCGGGAAGCTATGTTCCGCTGAAGGAGACTCTGCGCGGATTCCGTATGATTCTGGACGGCGAGTGCGATCAGATACCGGAGAGCTGCTTCCTGATGGCAGGAACCATCGACGAGGTATTTGAGAGAGCGAAGAATCAGTAAAGGGGGATGTCTATGAAGACTTTTCCGTTACGAATCGGAACGCCGGACGGACTGCTTTTCGAAGGAGAGGCAGAGCGGGTCGTATGCAGAACCATCACAGGTGACCTGGCGATCCTGGCCGGACACAGTAATTTCTGCACTGCCCTTGGTATGGGACACGCTCATGTGGTACTGCAGGACGGAACGGTCCGTGAAGCGGCCTGCATCGGCGGCATGCTGACCATGATGAACGGCACCTGCCGTGTTATGGCTACCACCTGGGAGTGGAAAGAGGATATCGACGAGGAGCGTGCGGCGAAAGCCAAAGCGCGCGCCGAGAAGCTGCTGGAGGACAAGAGCATGGATGAGCGCGACTATCGCATGGCAGAAGCGCGTCTGAAGCGTGCGTTGCTCCGTCTGGATGTAAAAGGATAATCGAATATAGATTACGAAAGAGAAAACCGGATTTTCGGTGGCCTGTATGCAACAGGTACACGGGGATCCGGTTTTTGTGTTGGAAAAGCAGTTGCGGAGAAAATAAGAAGTGGGCTATACTGGAGAAAAGAAGTATGGCATGCGGGGGACAATATGAAACAACGTTTTTTAGAGACACTTCATCTGGAAGAAAATTATAAGAGGGAATGTAAGCTGGCAGAGAACGGGCTGCCAGTCAGCATCTGGGAGACCTACTCTTCATTTGCCAACACAGAGGGCGGTGTTATTCTGCTTGGCGTGCGGGAACACAGGGATTCCTTTGAGGTAAATGGATTGACGGAGCGTCAACTGGTGAAGTACCAGAAGGATTTCTGGAGTGTAGTAAATGACAGAAACAAGGTTTCAAAAAATATTTTGCTGAATCATCATGTGGCGGTTGTGGAGGTCGAAAGCAAGAAACTTTTACAGATAGAAGTACCGGAAGCAGATCGGCATGATAAGCCGGTTTATATCGGCCCGGATCCGATGAAGGGAACCTATCGGAGAAATTACGAGGGTGACTATCTGTGCGCGGAGGAAGAAATCCGAGCCATGTTTGCGGATCAGAGAGAAGTTTCTGTTGATTCAGAAATTTTGGAGAAAATGACATTGGATGCCCTGAATGTGGATACGATAAAGGGGTATCGGATTCGTTTCAAAGGTCTGCATGAAAATCATCCCTGGAATAAGCTGCAGACAGATGAGTTCCTGATGAAACTGAAAGCTGTGGGAAAAAATAAGGAAGGGAATCTTTCCCCGACGGTTGCGGGGCTGCTGATGTTTGGAGAAGCGGAATACATACAGGATGTTTTCTCAAATTATTTTCTTGACTATCGTGAAGAGACAGAGAATGAGAAGGTACGCTGGCTGTATCGAACGACTTCTGATGATGGTGACTGGAGCGGTAATCTATATGATTTTTATTATAAAGTAATTAACCGGATTGATGATGATGTGGCAGTACCTTTTGTAAATCGGAGAAATGGGGCGCGTGTAGATGAAGTAGATGTACACGAAGCATTGGCAGAGGCTGTGGCCAATGCGCTGGCGCATGCGGATTATCAGGGCAGGAGAGGCATTGTAATCGTAAAAAATCGAAAGAAAATTACAATCGCAAATCCGGGAACGCTTCGCGTTTCGCGGGAGGATTTCTTTGCGGGAGGAAATAGTGATCCGAGAAATCCGCTTGTATTAAAGATGTTCAGTCGAGTAAATGTGGGCGAACGGGCCGGAAGTGGTATCGATAAGATTATGACAGCCTGGCGGGAACAGAACTGGAAGAAGCCGGAATTTATTACAGAATACAGTCCGGATCGGGTGATTGTAAAGCTGGAAGTCGGGCAAGTGGTGTACATACCGGGAGCTGCAGATCTGCGGGGAAAAGGATATGAACTGGAAAGCGCGGAAGTGACTTCGCGGATAAAAGAAGATGCGATAAAATATAATGCAATGTCAAAAGAAGAACAGATATTGTCTTATCTTCAGCAGCATGGTGAAATCAGTATGGGACAGGCCACAGAGCTGTGTGGTTATAAAACAAAATCCGCAGCCAGGAAATTGATGGAGAAGTTACGGGAAAAGAACAGAATCGAACGAATTGGTTCTGGACCTATGACCAGATATCGGATAAAATCCTAAGGGTCTCTAAGGGTCTCTAAGGGTCTCTAAGGGTCTCTAAGGGTCTCTAAGAAAATTGACATTTAAGAAGACGGCAGTTAAGAGGTGCCGTCTTCTTAAATTTATTGGAAAGGGTGATAGGCAGGTAAAATCCTTCAGCTTTTCAGGGCCGTGGCCAGCCGCCCGTCTGCCTGGGTCAGCTTTTCTCGTGCCTGTTCCGCGTTGAGAGCGGCGAGGGCCATGAGAATGGCTGTTTTTACGTGATAATCCGAAGCGCGCAGAAGCTCTGCGGCTTTTTCGCGGTCGCAGCCGGTACATTCCTGCAGAATGCCAAGGGAGCGTTCCACCAGCTTTTCATTACTGGGACGCACATCAACCATCAGATTCTGGTAGACCTTTCCCAGCTTGATCATGGTGCAGGTGGAGATCATATTGAGGATCAGCTTCTGGGCGGTTCCGGCCTTCATCCGTGTGGATCCGGTGATTACTTCTGGGCCGGTGACCGCCTCTATGGGGATCTCCGCATGGGAGGAAATAGCGGCATGGGAAACACAGGCGACGGAGCCTGTCAGTGCGCCGATGGAGCGGGCATAGTCCAACGCTCCGATGACATAGGGCGTGCGTCCGCTGGCAGCCAGTCCCACCAGTGCGTCGCGGGAGGTAAAGCCGTGCGAAAGTAGATCCTGCTTTCCGTTTTTGGGACTGTCCTCGGCGCTTTCACTGGAATCGCGGAGCGCGGAATCTCCGCCGGCGATAATGCCCTGAACCAACAGGGGCGAGACTCCGTAGGTGGGCGGACATTCCGAAGCGTCCAGTACTCCCAGCCGGCCGGAGGTGCCTGCGCCGATGTAGTACAGGGAACCGCCGTTCTGGAGCCGCTCGCAGATTCCGTCAATGAGTCGCGCGATATCCGGCAGCGCCGTTTCCACGGCCTGAGTTACGGTGGCATCCTCCTGATTGACGGTACGCACCATATCCAGGGTGCTCATGGAATCTATATGCATAGTTCTCGGATTTCTCTGTTCTGTTTCCAGGTTTTTTAAATTCATAGAAAGTCCCTCCCTTCTGATAAGAAAATTATAGAAAATGTGAAACATAAATACAATCATTTTCAAAAAGAATAAAATTTAATTTCACATTTTGAAAAAGATATGCCATACTACAGAAAAGAAAAGCAGGAAGAGAGGGAAAAATATGAGTGTTTTAATTAAGCTGCGGGATCAGAGAAATCTATCGGAGGCAGAAAATCAGGTGCGGGAATATATTTTGCGGTATCCCAAACGGGTGCTGGAATACACGGTGTATGATCTGGCCAGAGAATCCTTCACTTCACCGGCCACCATCGTACGTCTGTGCAAAAAGCTGGATATTAAAGGCTTTTCCAGGTTGAAGGTACTGCTGGCGGAGGAAACAAAATATTTCCAGAATATCAAGCTGAATCTGCTGGATACGACCACCATTGAAAAGGACGATTCCCCGGGGGCTATCATTGATAAAATCACAAACATCTCCATTAAAACGATAGAAGAAACGCGGGTACTGGTCAACGAAGAAACGCTGCTTCGGGTGGCCAGACTTATGAAAGACGCCAATATCATAGATTTCTACGGGATTGGCGCTTCCAGTCTGGTAGCTGTGGACGGACAGTTCAAATTTATGAGAATCGGCAAAAATGTCATCGTACACCAGCATTATGACCGGCAGTATGTGCAGGCGGTTAATTCGGACGCCTCCCATCTGGGAATCATCATTTCCTATTCGGGAGAAACAAAGGAAATGCTTCAGATAGCGGGAATTTTGCAGAAAAACGGGACGCCGGTGGTGGCGGTGACCTCTTCCGGAGAGAATTCCCTGAACCGGATTGCGGATCATAATCTCTTTGTGACGGCCAAGGAAACAGTATTTCGAAGCGGGGCCATGGCCTCCAGAACGGCTCAGCTTTATGTGATCGATCTGCTGTATGCCATCTATTGTTCTCTGGATTATGACGAAATTATACAAAAAATTCAGAAAACAAGAATTGATCAGGTCAAATAAACAGATGACAGCGTAAATTTCTTTCTTAAACTGAAATAAAGTTTCAACATAAACACAGAATATTGACACATAATTTCGTGTTTGCTATGTTGAAATCAGAAAGGGGGCAGAAAAAATGATTACCATTGCAAGAATCGATGAACGCCTGATACACGGTCAGGTGGGCTATGCCTGGTCTGTGGTATATAAAAGCGACGCAATCATGGTAATTGATAATGAAATTTCGAAAGATAAATTTCAGATCAGCCTTTTGCAGATGGCGTGTCCGGCGGGGGTAAAATGCTTCGTCTGCGATGAGGATAAAGCGGTGGAGCTGCTGAACAAGTACGCGAAAAAGAAAATTTTTGTGGTTGTAAAGCATCCGGGAACGCTTCTTCATATTTATGAAAAGGGGGTAAAGCTGGAAAAAATCAATGTAGGAGGACTGTATTTTAAGGAGGGAAGACGACAGTTGTCAAAAACTGTCTATGTGGATCCGGAGATGGAGGAGATTTTCAGAAAACTGAACAGCTATGGCGTGGCGCTTGAAAATCGTACTACCCCTACGGATACGGAAGAAGACCTGATGAAGCTGATGTGAGAGACTGGAAGGAGAAGGTGTAGATATGAGTACGATACAGGTATTGATTTTAAGTATATTTATTGCGTTTCTGATACTTGAGAATTATGGATATGGCTACTGGATGATTTCCCGTCCGATTTTTGCGGGACCGCTCATCGGACTTTTGCTGGGGGATGTGCAGACGGGTCTTCTGGTGGGTGGAAGCGTAGAGCTGATGTATATGGGCGTAATTCCGGTGGGTGGAAGCGTACCGCCCAATGCGCAGATCGCGGGTATTCTTTCCACCGTATTTGCTATTTTGAATGGTGGAAACGCGGAAGTGGGAATTGCGCTGGCGTTGCCGATTGGACTGCTGGCCCAGCTTTTGATTATGCTGGCATGGAACCTGAATATTATTCTGATTCACGGCGCGGATAAATACGTACAGGCCGGAGATTACAGGAAGGTTGAAAAAATGCAGCTTTCCGGTCTGGTGGTATTTTTCTTCGTATTTTTTATTCCCACATTCCTTGCGATTCAGTTCGGAAGCGATTTTGTCAATAATGTGGTAGCGGCCATGCCGCCGGTTCTGACTGACGGACTGAAGATTGCCTCCGGCATTCTTCCAGCAGTGGGAATGGCAATGCTGTTGAAGATGATGAATTTCAAAAAATACTGGTCGTTCTTCGCGCTGGGCTTTGTATTTTCTATTTATCTGGGACTGAATGTACTGGCGATTTCCATCATTGCCCTGGCTATGGTCTGCGCTATGAATGCCATGCGGAAAAAGGATGCGGATGACGGTTTTGACGATGAGGATGAGGAAGAATCCGGAGCCACAGAGGGTCAGTTGGACAAAAAGGTGCTGAAAAAAGTATTCTGGCGTTCCTTCTTCTCCATGACTACGATTAACTATGAGCGTTACTGCTCTCTTGGTTTTTGCTATGCCATGATTCCGGCATTGAAGGTATTTTATCCGAATCAGGATGATTTTAAAGAGGCACTGCAGAGACATAATGAGTTCTTCAACTGCCATCCCTATACCGGAAATGCGGTTCTGGGCGTGACACTGGCACTGGAGGAACAGCGCGCGTCGGGAAGACCCATTTCCGCAGAGGCGATTTCTTCCGCGAAGGCAGCCCTGATGGGACCGCTTTCCAGTATCGGAGATTCGGTGTTCAAGGCCACCTTTATGACCATCTTCGCGGCTATCGGCGCGGCGCTGGCTCTGGATGGCAATCCCATGGGGCCGGTTATCTTTATCGTGCCCAATGTGCTCTTAAACGTATGCTCCAGATGGCTGTTTATCAAATACGGCTATGCATGGGGAACCAACCTTGTGGTAAAGATGAAGAGCAGCGAAATCATCGACAAGTTTGTGGAGGGCGCGACGATCGTAGGCATGATGGTGGTCGGAGCCATGATTGTGGGTTTTGTAAAGCTGAATATTGCCTGCGTATGGAATATCGGTGAGAAAGAGATTATCCTTCAGGATATTATCAATTCCCTGATGCCGAGCCTGCTCCCGCTTCTGCTGGTGCTTGGATATTATCGGATTATGGTAAAGAATAAAAAGGGAATGTATATCTGTATTATCGCAAGCTTTGTACTTGGCATTGCCGGAAAGGCGGTAGGTCTCTTCTGATGAATCAAAGAGGAAAAGATGTTTTAGAGAAAATCAAAGGAAAGCTGATTGTATCCTGTCAGGCACGGGTCGGCTGGCCCATGTATGGCGCCGATATTATGGCCGCCTTCGCGGCGGCCGCCGAGCAGGGAGGAGCAGCAGGAATCCGTGCCACGGGTGTAGATAATATCACCCGTATCAGGGAAAAAGTACATTTGCCGATTATCGGTATCAACAAACAGTTCAGCGATGAATATGAAGTCTACATAACGCCAACTTATCAGAGCGCGGCGGATATTCTGGAAACGGGAGCGGAAATTATCGCGCTGGACGCGACGCCCCGGAGACGGCCGGGCGGCGAAACACTGGAAGAAATTCTGAGACAGATTCGCGAGCATTATCCGGATGCGTTGGTTATGGGAGAAATTTCAACACTGGAAGAGGCAGAACGTATCATTCCCATGGGGTTTGATCTGATTTCCACCACTCTGTCGGGGTATACCCGGGAAAGCCAGGAGGTGAAAGCCGTGAATCTGGATCTGATTCGCCAGATTCACGCAATTACGGATATTCCCATTATTGCGGAGGGTAAGATCCGCTGTGAACAGGAGGCGGTGGAAGCCCTGAAAGCAGGAGCGCATGCAGTCGTGGTGGGAACCTCCATTACCAGGCCGGAAATCATTACGGAGCGCTATGTGGAGGCTATCCGCGAGGCGGAAGACTGAGCCCGGTGTCGAAACCCTGCCGCGCGCATATACTACTACAAAAAGGATATCCCCATGAAATATGACGACGAACTGCAATCCGGTTTCGGAATGTATCAGGCATATCCGTTTTACCCTTTTCTGCCGTGGGAAGATGAAAAAACGCGCGATCAGAGACGCTTTCGGGAGCTGTATCCAATGCTTGCAAGACGTATTCAGCCGTTGGTAGAGAAGGCCTGCGATATGCAGGAGTACGAGGGCAGCTTCATGTTTGACGAATATCCGGATCAGCTGATGATCCGGCGCGTAAGCCGCAGCATTTACGAGCGGTTGGATAAGAGCGCGTATCAGGATGATTTGATGATGCAGGAGGTCAACGGGCGGAACTGGCTGGAGGATTTCGTGACGGTGATGCTGTTGAATGAGATGTACAGCCGGAGATGCCGCAGACGGGATCGGCGGTGCGGCGGAATTTATTAAAAAAAGAGGATTCGTGCTTTGTGTTATTCAGGCAAAGTACGAATCCTTTTCTTTTTCTGAAAAGACAGTTCAGGCAAATTGGTCAGCAAAATGTGTAAGTGCCCGGTTAATAGCCTGAGCCAGTCCATCCTGATCAATATCGGCGGTTACATAATCTGCAATAGCCTGCACCGTTGTCATGGCATTTCCCATGGCGATGCCGAAGCCGGCGGCCCGGATAAGCTCGATGTCGTTCATGCTGTCGCCGATGGCCACCGCATTTGAAAGATCCGTGTGATAATGGTCAAGCACCCGTTTGGCACCAATTATTTTGCCGTTTTCCCGGGGAATGATATCGGCTCCGCCCAGATTGTCGCCCATGTAGAGCAGCTTTACTTCCGGAAAATGCGCCTGCAGGTCGTCGATAGCTTCTCTGGAGTCCGCAAGGAAGAAGGAAGGAACCCTTTTCTCATACAGCTCCAGAAAATCCTTCCCGTGCCGGGGGGCCATGGCTTTCCGTGCCGGAGAAATATTTTTCATAAAGCGGTCGATATTGGAGGTGTACCAGATATTGTTGTAGCCGCAGGTCAGGCAGTACTGCTTTTCCAGCACATAATCCAGAATCCGTTTCTGAAGCTCCGGATCGAAATATTTTTCCCAGACCAGCTTTCCTTCGATCTCCACAATCGCACCGTTGGAGCTGACAAAACAGTCTGGTGTAAAGTGTTCCCGTAACTCTTCCGGCAGCTGGGAAGTCCGCAGGGAGCGTCCACTGGCAATTGCCACAGGGCAGCCCTTTTCTTGAAGCATTTTCAGAGCGGCAACAGCGCTTTCCGGAATGGAAGCGGTCTGATGACTGAAGATTGTGTTATCATAATCAATAAAAAATACAGGCTTCATAGTAATCTCCTCAAAATCCATAGCAATACAAAGAATATTATAGCGTATTTGCGAAAATAAGGGAAGAAGCGAAAAACAAAATCGTGTAAGTAATGCAGAGTTTTCTCCTGAAAATGGGCATTTTTCGTGAAATATACGGTATTTACAAATAGAAAGTTTGTGGTATACTAAACTAAGACTAAAATAGACATTTTTGGAAATGATATAAAACATAGATAATAAATTCAGAGAACAGAAAGCAGAGAAACGGGAGTTATTATGGATCAGTATGTGATTAAAGGTGGCAACCCCCTTGTCGGCGAGGTAGAGATCGGCGGCGCGAAGAACGCGGCCCTTGCAATTCTTGCGGCAGCAATTATGACAGATGAGACAGTTTTGATAGAGAATCTTCCGGATGTACGGGATATCAATGTACTCCTGAAAGCTATGCAGCAGATCGGCGCACAGGTAGACCGCCTCGATCGTCATACGGTAAAAATCAACGGATCCCGCATCGGGGATTACAGTGTTGACTATGAATATATTAAGAAGATTCGGGCTTCTTATTATCTGCTGGGCGCTTTGCTTGGTAAGTATAAGAAGGCTGAGGTTCCCCTTCCGGGCGGCTGCAATATCGGCAGCAGACCTATCGATCAGCATCTGAAGGGCTTCCGGGCTATGGGCGCTGACGTGAAGATTGAGTACGGATCCATCATGGCCGAGGCAGAGCATCTGCGCGGCAGCCATATCTATCTGGATGTGGTTTCTGTAGGAGCGACTATCAATATCATGATGGCAGCATCTATGGCGGAGGGCAATACCGTTCTGGAAAATGCGGCTAAGGAGCCCCATGTGGTAGACGTGGCGAACTTCCTGAACAGCATGGGTGCCAACATCAAGGGCGCAGGTACGGATGTGATTCGAATTAAGGGTGTTGAGAAGCTTCACAGCACGGAGTATTCGATTATCCCGGATCAGATTGAAGCAGGAACCTTCATGTTTGCGGCGGCGGCGACCCGAGGTGATGTGACGGTCAAGAATGTGATCCCGAAGCATCTGGAGGCCACCACTTCCAAGCTTCTGGAAATTGGCTGTGAGATTGAGGAGTTGGACGACGCAGTCCGCGTGGTATGCTCCAAGGGACTTCGCAGCACCAATGTTAAGACACTGCCTTACCCGGGATTCCCGACGGATATGCAGCCTCAGATTACCGCAACCCTGGCGCTGGCCAAGGGCAGCAGTATTGTGACCGAGAGCATTTTCGAGAATCGTTTCAAATATGTGGATGAGCTGGCGCGTATGGGCGCGAATATCAAGGTGGAGAGTAACACCGCCATTATCGAGGGCGTGGAGCGCTACACCGGTGCGCAGGTATCCAGTCCGGATCTCCGTGCGGGAGCGGCATTGGTTATCGCGGGTCTGGCAGCGGACGGTATCACCATCGTAGACGACATCCATTTCATTGAGCGCGGCTATGAGAGATTTGATGAAAAGCTCCGTTCTCTGGGCGCTGAGATTGAGAAAGTGGAAGATGAGCGCGCGCTTCAGAAATTTCGCCTCAGAGTGGGTTGACAAAACACCCGGAGTAGTGTAATGTATAGCACGTGATAAGCAAATTGAATATTGTAAATTTTCTCTTATTCAGAGTGATGGAGATACAAAGGATCTGTGAAGTCACGGCAACCCCGCGTCAGCGGAAGGTGCCAACCTGAGCGAGTTGAATCGAACAATAAGAGGATTTGGTTATCGTGATATAAACAGGTCCGCTTGATATGAAGCGGGCCTTAACTTTTGTTTCTATACACAAGTCAAAAAGAAGAAAGGAAGAGACCATGGAAAAATTATTATTTACCTCAGAATCCGTAACCGAAGGCCATCCGGACAAAATTTGTGACCAGATTTCCGACGCTATTCTTGACGCCCTGCTGGAGCAGGATCCCATGAGCCGCGTAGCCTGCGAAACCGCTACCACTACCGGCCTGGTACTCGTTATGGGCGAGATTACCACCAAGGGCTATGTAGATATTCAGAAAATCGTTCGCGATACCGTGCGCGAGATCGGCTATGACCGTGGAAAATACGGCTTTGACGCCGACAACTGCGCGGTTATTACAGCCATTGACGAGCAGTCCGCCGACATCGCCATGGGCGTAAACAAGGCGCTGGAAGCAAAGGAGCACCTGATGAGCGAGGATGAAATCGAAGCCATCGGCGCCGGCGACCAGGGTATGATGTTTGGCTACGCAGTCAATGAGACTCCGGAGCTGATGCCCTATCCGATTTCCCTGGCACACAAGCTGACCAGGCAGCTCACCAGGGTTCGTAAGGACGGCACCCTGACCTACCTTCGTCCGGACGGAAAGTCCCAGGTGACCGTAGAGTACGATGAGAACGGCAAGCCGGCGCGTCTGGACGCTGTTGTTATCTCTACCCAGCACAGCGAGGATGTGACACAGGAGCAGATTCACGAGGATGTCAAGAAATACGTTCTGGATCCGATCCTTCCGGCAGAGATGGTAGATGAGAATACCAAGTTTTATATTAACCCGACAGGACGTTTTGTTATCGGCGGACCCCACGGCGACAGCGGACTGACCGGTCGTAAGATTATCGTGGACACCTACGGCGGAATGGCGCGTCACGGCGGTGGAGCCTTCTCCGGCAAGGACTGCACCAAGGTAGACCGTTCCGCAGCGTACGCAGCACGTTACGTGGCAAAGAATATCGTGGCTGCAGGCCTGGCTGACAAGTGCGAGATTCAGCTGTCCTATGCTATCGGTGTGGCAAGACCGACTTCTATCAACGTGGATACCTTTGGAACCGGCAAGCTGTCCGATACCAAGCTGGTAGAGCTTATCCGTGAGAATTTCGACCTGCGTCCGGCAGGCATCATCCGTATGCTGGATCTGCGCAGACCGATTTACAAGCAGACAGCAGCTTATGGTCACTTTGGCCGTACAGACCTGGATCTGCCCTGGGAGAAGACAGACAAGGCAGAAGAGCTGAAGAAGTATCTGTAAAGCCCTTCAAGGTAACCGTTAAATACTAAGAAAGCCGTAGCAGAGTGCGTTATCTGCCGCGGCTTTCTTTTTTTGCACGAGCGACGAGTATAAAGTCCGTGCTTGCGCCGAAATATGGTGAAACATACAACTTTTTGTAAAAAATCGTAGATTTTCATCCGCAAGGTATTGCAACAATACCTAAGAAGTATTATACTATAAAAAGTTTTTAAGAAAGTTTATCAATTTTTTAGATTTATATAGAAAGTGCTATATACATGGAGTATACAAGAGGGGCGGTCATTGAACGGCTGCTGAAAAGCTATAGAACCTATTACGATATCCACATGCAGGAGGATGAGACTCCGATTGCGGCCCGCTGTGATTTCTTTGAACATTCTGAGAAATATGTGCTGTCAAAAAAGGCCGAGCTCTGGTCCGCGGACAATGAGGAATTTCTCTACATCGTGGATATCCCGCATCTGACCCTGGAGCTCTACGAGAAATGGAGAGATTACATCCAGGAGGACGGGATGCAGCGCGTCAAGCCGGGACCGGGCCATATGGCTTCCTATATTACACCGGTTTTCATCTGTGATACCTGTGATGAGGATGCGCGGAAGGCATTGAAGAAATGCCGCATTTACAAAAGTTTTCATTTTTCACTGCACGGCTGGATGGACCACCACACTGCGGTAGTCCAGGTTTCCACGGGACAGATTGATGCCAACGGGGGAGGCCGTCATACAGCGAAAATTTTGAAAAAAATTTTATATGCAAAGAAAAAGAAAGGGAGTATGTAACAATGAATTCACTGGTACTTCTTATCGTCTGTGTCGCAATTCTGATTGCGGGCTACATCTTCTACGGCGGATGGCTCTGCAAGCAGTGGGGCGTAGGCGACAGCAAAACTGAGACACCGGCTCATACTATGGAAGATGGTGTAGACTATGTTCCGGCGAAAGCCCCGGTTCTGATGGGACATCATTTCTCCTCTATCGCAGGCGCAGGCCCGATTACCGGACCGATTGGCGCAGCTATGTTCGGATGGCTGCCTGTAACCCTGTGGATCCTGGTTGGCGGTATTTTCTTCGGCGGCGTACATGACTTTGGTGCTCTGTTCGCATCCGTTCGTAACAAGGGACAGTCTATCGGAGAGATTATCTCTTCCAACATGAGCAAGCGCGCAAAGCAGCTGTTCATTATCTTCTCTTATCTGACCCTGATCCTGGTAGTAGCGGCATTCGCTTCTATCGTAGCATCTACCTTCGGCGCAGTATATGATGAGACCGGCGCTCTGAATATGGCAGCTTCCGAGACACCGGCTACCGTTGCCATGATCTCTATCCTGTTCATCGTGATTGCTATCGTATTCGGTTTCTGTGTATACCGTCGGAACATGCCCATGGGCATCGCTTCCGTAGTCGGCGTACTGGCTATCGTATTGATTATGGCTATCGGAATGAACTTCCATCCGATTTACCTGTCTACTAAGGCGTGGATGTGGATTGTAGGTATCTATATCGCTATCGCTTCTGTTACACCGGTATGGATCTTGCTGCAGCCCCGTGACTACCTGAGCTCCTTCCTGCTTTACGCAATGCTGGCAGTAGCGTTCTTCGGTGTCGTTGTAGCACATCCGACCTTTGACAGCACCTTCCCGGCAGTGACCAGCTTCGCTGTAGATAACGGAAATGGTGTACAGTATATGTTCCCGGTTCTGTTTACTACTGTAGCATGTGGCGCTATCTCCGGTTTCCATTCACTGGTATCTTCCGGAACCACATCCAAGCAGCTGGATAAAGAGAAGGACGCAAAGCCCATCGCTTACGGCGGAATGCTTCTGGAGTGCGTACTTGCAGTCCTGACCCTGTGCGCTATCGGCTATGCTTACAAGTGGAACGCAGCTCATCCGGACGCAGCTCTGACCGGAGCTACAGCGATCTTCGGCGGTGGTATTGCTCACATGATCGACGACGTCATTCCGGGAAGCTACAGCATCCTGAATTCTCTTCTGGTGCTGACCTACTCCGCATTCTGTCTGACCTCTCTGGATACTGCTACACGTCTGGCACGTTTCATGTTCCAGGAGTTCTGGCTTGAGCCGGGCGAAACAGCAAAGGATGTAAAGGAAGGCTGGAAGAAGGTTATGGTTAATCCCTACTTCGCAACCATCTTGACTGTAGTTCTGGGTATCCTGCTCGGTATGACAGGCTACGCAAAGATCTGGGGTCTGTTCGGAGCAGCGAACCAGCTGCTGGCAGGCATCGGCCTTCTGGCTGTAGCTACCTGGCTTGGCAACGCAGGTAAGAACAACAAGATGTTCCTGCTTCCGATGGCATTCATGATCGTTGTAACCATCTGCTCTCTGTGCCTGACAGTAAAGAACCAGATCGGCATGATTGCGGCAGGCGGCGCAGACTGGGGGCCCTGGGCGCAGACTATCTTTGGTATCCTTCTGATTGTCCTGGCTATCGTCCTAGTTATTGAAGGTGTTCAGACTCTGAAAAATCCGAAGAAGGCAGCATAAATTTTAAAAATGTATCCGAACGGAGCAGCGCTTTGGCGTTGCTCCGTTTTTTGTATGCAAAAGGCTTTGTAGAAAGCAGAAAAGTGTAGTATACTAAGCACAGAATATGCGAACGGGAGGGACTTATGAAGTTCAAGGAAAAATACCTGGCGGGGGAGCTTCCCTTTGAAGCCATCGACAAATACATTGAGGACTGGGGTAACAGCGATGAGACCTGTACCTTAAGGGAATATCTGGGACTGAACGCTGAGGAAGAGGACGTGTGGATCTCTGACAGCGATGAGGCGCTGCAGGAATTACTGGATAAGCAGAAAAAATAAGTGAAAGGAAAAATTTTGTAAAATGGAGAGCAGAGTACAGAAGACACTGGAAAACCATAGGAAAGGATATAACTGCGCGCAGTCTGTGGCCTGCGCTTACTGCGATTTGGTGGGACTGGATGAGCAGAGCGTATTTCGGGCGACGGAAGCCTTTGGGCTTGGTATGGGCGGCATGCAGGCTACCTGCGGCGCGGTATCCGGCGCAGTGATGCTGGCGGGACTGAAGAACAGCTGCGGTGATCTGGAAGCGCCCGTGAGTAAGGGAAAGACGTATCAGATTTCGAAGCAGCTCGTGGAGGCGTTTCAGAAGAAGAATGGATCTCTGGTCTGTAAGGAGCTGAAAGGTGTGGAGACAGGCTGCCCGCTTCGCTCTTGTAATGACTGTATTGCGGATGCGGCAGAACTGGTGGAACAGATTTTATTTGCAGAGAAATAGGTGCTGGTAAATGGTAAAAATCCGTCTGGCACGGACAGGAGAGGGCCAGGATCCGTCCGAAGCGGCCAGAGAATTACTCGTGTCTGCCCTGGAAAATGAATATGGAATTCCGGCGGCTGAAGCTCGGATAGAGAAGGATGAGAAGGGAAAGCCGTATCTGGAAGGCTATCCGGATCTGTACCTCAGCATTTCCCACAGCGGCCCCTACATAGCCTGTGCCTTTGGGGATAAGCCGGTGGGTGTCGATACGGAAATGTGGAAAGCGCACCCGAAATGGCGGCGGATTGTGGATAAAATGCATCTGCGGGAACGGGAAGCCTTTGACAGGGCCTGTGGCGGGGCAGTTTCGGAGGAGGCGGAAGAACCGGTGGAAGCCTTCTGTGATCTGTGGGTGCGGAAGGAAAGTTTTCTGAAAGCCATTGGCGAAGGCCTGCGGATTCCGCTTTATGCCTTTGACACGACGGAAGAAAGGGTGCGGCAGGAGCTTCGAAAAGAACCGTATTTTATAAGAAATTACCGGGTGGAGAAGGAACCGGTCAGCATAGCGGTCTGCGCCGGAGAAGAGAAGCTGCCACTGGATCTTTCCATGTGGGTCTGGTAAAATGAGGAAAAACAGGAACAGTGATTGAGGAGGCTATTATGGCGGTCGAGAACAGAAAAAAGAAGAAGAACAAAATGTCTGTCCCGCTGATGATTGTGCTGGTCATCTGCGTGGTGGTATTGGGAGTCAGCATCTGGCAGTTGTCCGGCATTTTCATTGAGTATAAGAAGGGAACAGACGAGTACGATAAGCTGCAGACCTATGTGTCGGAGGAACCGGTGGAAGAACCGGTAACTGCGGATACCGGGGATGGAGAAAATGAGGATGGAACTGAGGCAGAGGGCGATACCGAAGAGCAGGTACAGCGTGTAGCTATCAGCGAGCTGCAGGCGCAGAATTCCGATACGGTGGGCTGGATTCAGATTCCGGGTACCCAGATCAGCTATCCGCTGATGCATACCGGCGACGATTCCTATTATCTGAATCATACCTTCAGCAAGAAGCTGAACAGTGCAGGCAGTATTTTTGTAGAGACGCTGAATAATGGGGATTTCTCCGATTTACATACGATTATTTACGGGCATAATATGAAAAATGGTTCCATGTTCGCAGGACTGAAGGAGTACAGCTCCGCATCCTATCTGGTGGCCCATCCCAATGTCTACATCGACCTGGCGGACGGAACCCATGCATATCAGATTTTCTCCGTATACGAGGCAGAGGCGGACAGCGACAGCTACACCATCGGCTTCGCGCCGGACGAGACCTACGAGGAGTATCTGAAGACCATCAAGGGACGGTCCCTCTATGACACCAGCGTGACGGTGACAAAGGAGGATTCCATCATTACCCTGTCCACCTGTACGAAGCACGGAGAGAAGCGGTTCCTGGTGCATGCGAAGAAGATATATTAAAAGGTTGTGAACGTAGCGAACAGGAGGGATTGCTATGGGAACAGAGGATAAGATAAAGCTTTTGAAACAGTATGTGGAGGAAAGCAGCGCAATCGTATTTTTCGGCGGCGCGGGCGTGTCCACCGAGAGCGGCATTCCGGATTTCCGGAGCGTGGACGGTCTCTATCATCAGGAGTGGAAGTATCCGCCGGAGACCATCATCAGCCACAGCTTTTTTGTGCGGAACCCGGAGGAATTCTACCGGTTTTACCGGAAGAAGTTACTCTGCCCGGATGCGAAGCCCAATGCGGCCCATAAGAAGCTGGCGGAGTTGGAGGCTACGGGTAAGCTGAACGCCGTGGTGACTCAGAACATCGACGGGCTTCATCAGATGGCAGGAAGCAAGCGGGTCTATGAGCTGCACGGCTCGGTGCATCGGAATTACTGCCAGAAGTGCGGGAAGTTCTATGATATGGAGTATATGCTGCATTCCGAGGGCGTGCCCCGGTGCGGGTGCGGCGGCATCATCAAGCCGGATGTGGTGCTTTACGAGGAGGGGCTGGACGACGCGACCCTTCGGGGCGCGGTGCGGGCTATCTCCCAGGCGGATATGCTGATCATCGGCGGCACGTCCCTGGCGGTGTATCCGGCAGCAGGACTCATTGACTATTTTACCGGAAAGCATCTGGTTGTCATCAATCGGGACGCCACGCCCCGGGATGCCGGCGCGGATTTGCTGATCCAGGGCAATATCGGAGAGGTTTTAAGTGGAATATAAAGTAGGAGATATCGTAAAATTAAAGAAGGCGCATCCCTGCGGAAGCTCTGAGTGGGAGATCTTAAGGGTCGGCGCGGATTTTCGCCTGAAATGCATGGGCTGCGGACATCAGATTATGGTGGCGCGGAAGCTGGTGGAGAAGAATACACGGGGGCTTCGGAGCCCGGAGGCGTAGATACGAATGCATCGGATTATGTTAGAAAGCATGATCCGGTGCATTTTTACGGATAAAATACAAAAATTGGGTAAAAAAACTATGGAAATCTCGTTCTCATTATACTATAATTTCCCTGTAAAGTTAGTTTGCATTAACTAACTTGCAAAATACAACAATTGGGGGAGGGAGTCATGTTTCTTACCATCAACAATATAAAAAAATCCTTCGGCTCCGGCGACAGTCGCATTGAGGTTTTAAAGGGGATCAACCTGTCCATGGAACAGGGCGAATTCTGTGTGCTGCTGGGGCCATCCGGTTCCGGTAAATCTACGCTCCTGAATATCATCGGCGGCATTGACGCAGCTGACGAGGGCGACATCTGCATCGAGGGTGAGCGGATGGCTGACATGAAGGAGAAGAAGTTGACGGCTTACCGCCGGAAGCACTTGGGCTACATTTTCCAGATGTATAATCTGATCCCGAATCTGACCGTCCGGGAAAATATCGAGGTGGGCGCTTACTTAAGCGACAAGCCCTTGGACGTGGACGAGCTGCTCCACACCCTGGGCCTCTACGACCACCGTGGGAAGCTGCCAAACCAGCTTTCCGGCGGACAGCAGCAGCGTACTGCCATTGGCCGTGCTATTGTGAAAAACCCGGACATCCTGCTCTGCGACGAGCCCACCGGAGCCCTGGACTATCAGACGTCCAAGGACATCCTGAAGCTCATCGAGACCGTCAACCAGAAGTACGGCAACACCGTCATCATGGTCACCCACAACGACGCCATCAAGGATATGGCGGATCGTGTGGTGCGGCTGCGCGACGGCATGATCCGCAAGGACTACCGGAACGAACACAGGATTCCGGCAGAGAATCTGGAGTGGTAGGGGGAGACGTATGAAAAATCCGCTGCGGAAGCGCTTGCTGCGCGAGCTGAAAAGTGAATTTGGAAAATATCTGGTGATTTTCCTCCTGCTGGCCGGAACCATCAGCCTGGTATCGGGCTTTCTGGTGGCGGACGGCAGCTTGCTCATTGCCTATAACGAGGGGTTTGAAAGATACAATATTGAGGATGGTAACTTCCGGCTGGGCGAGAAGGCCAACAAGGCCCAGTTAAAGTCCATCCGGGATTTGGGCGTTACGGTCTACGACCTGTTTTACGCCGAGGAAGCCCTGACCAACGGCAGTACCCTGCGTATCTATCCGAATCGGGAGCAGGTGGATCTGGTCTGCCTGATGCAGGGCGCAATGCCGACAACGGCGGACGAGATTGCCATCGACCGCATGTACGCCGATAACAACAGCCTGACCATCGGCGATACCCTGGAAAGCGGTGCCCGCTCCTGGACCGTCACCGGTCTGGTGGCATTGCCCGATTACAGTTGCCTCTTCCGGGATAACAACGACAGTATGTTTGACGCGGTAAAATTCGGCGTGGCCATCGTGACGCCGGAGATGTTCGAGGATTTTAGTAAAGATGAGCTGTATTGGAATTATGCATGGAAGTATGATGTGAAGCCGGCGGAGGGCAAGCCTGAGCAGGACGCCGCCGAGGATCTGATGCAGGGCATCTTAAATGAGGCCGAGCTGGAGAATTTCATTCCCACCTATCAGAACCAGGCGATTCAGTTCACCGGCGACGATATGGGCGGAGACAAGGCCATGATGGTAATTCTTTTGTATATCGTCATATTGATAATGGCTTTCGTTTTCGGAATCACCACCAGCAATACCATTTCTAAGGAGGCCAATGTCATCGGTACCCTGCGGGCCTCCGGTTATACGAAAAACGAACTGATTCGACATTATATGACCATGCCGACCATCGTGACGCTGACCAGCGCCCTGATCGGTAATATTCTGGGCTATACTTCCCTGAAAGAGGTCTGCGCCGGAATGTATTACGGCAGCTACAGCCTGCCCACCTACGTAACCGTCTGGAATGCGGAGGCATTTCTGGAGACCACGGTGGTTCCGGTGATTCTGATGATGGTGGTCAACTATCTGGTGCTTCGGCGAAAGCTGAGTTTATCGCCGCTGAAATTCCTGCGGCGTGATTTGAGCCGACGGAAGCAGAAGCACGCCATGCCGCTAAGCCCCCATATCCCGTTTTTTACCCGGTTCCGCTTACGGGTCATTTTCCAGAATGCCGGGAACTACCTGATCCTCTTTATCGGAATCATTTTCGCCAATATGCTGCTGATGTTCGGGCTGGCCCTTCCGGCGGTGCTGGACCACTACCAGGCGGAAATCGAGCAGAACCTGCTCTGCAATTACCAGTATATCCTGCAGGTGCCCTATGACGCCATGAATGAAGATAAGAAGCTGGAGAGTATGATTTCCATGCTGTACTTTCAGAATGAGGTGGAGACGGAAAATGAGGACGCGGAGAAGTTCAGCGCCTACACCTTAAATACGCCGGAGGAGCCCTACATGAAGGAGAGTGTGATGCTTTACGGCCTGCAGGATGACAGCCGGTATATTCCCATTGATTTCCGGGATGGCGGCGTGTATGTGTCATCGGCTTATGCGGAGAAGTATCTGCTGAAGCCCGGAGATGAGATTATCCTGTATGAGGAGTACGGCACCGACGCCTATACCTTCCGGGTGGACGGCGTCTATCATTACGAGGGCGGCCTGACTATCTTCATGTCCCAGAAGCAGCTGAACACCTTATTCGACCTGGGAAATGATTATTTCAGCGGTTATCTGTCTGATACGGAGATTACAGACATTGATGAGAAATACATCGGTTCGGTGATCGATGTGGAAGCGCTGACGAAGATTTCCAGGCAGCTCAACGTGTCCATGGGAAGCATGATGGGGCTGGTCAATGGATTTGCGATTCTGATGTTTATGGTGCTGGTCTACCTGCTGTCGAAAATCATCATTGAGAAGAATGCCCAGTCCATCTCTATGACGAAGATATTGGGTTATTCCAATCGGGAAATCAGTGGATTATACATTATGTCAACCACAATAGTAGTAATCCTGTTTCTGCTTATCAGCCTGCCCATCGAATACGAAATCATGGAGGTGCTGTTCCGCATGATGATGCTGCAGAGCATCAGCGGCTGGATTACCTTCTACATCGGACCGGAGATTTACGTGAAAATGTTTGTAATGGGCTTTGCGACCTATCTGATGGTGGCCCTGCTGGAATACCGGAAAATCCGGCATGTGCCCATGGATGCGGCGTTGAAGAATGTGGAATAGCGGGAGGAGTGAGAGTATGAACGGAAAGAAATTATTGCTGCAGAAGCTGATGCTGCTCCTGCTTCTGCTGGTAGTCGTGGCAGCCGGAGCGGCAGTCAGCTTCGGAATGAAAAATAAAAGCGCGAAGGACGATGGAAATGCGGCTTCCAAGGGGACGACGGCGTCCAGTGCTTCCGGAACAGCTTCCGGGGAGACGACAGAAAATCAGGAATCCGCGTTGGAAAAAGATAAAACCGAAACGGTTTACATAAAATCAGATGCGGAAGGAAACACCAGGGAAATCACGGTGGAAACCACCCTGAAGCACCCGTCCGATGGATCCGATATCCGGGATCAGAGTAACCTGAAGGACATCCGTAACACCAGGGGCGACGAGGAATATACGCAGGGCTCCGACGGAAGCCTCATCTGGGAAAATCACGGCGCGGACATCTCCTATAAGGGAACCAGCGACGCAGAGCCTCCGGTCAGGGTAAAAGTCACCTACTATCTGAACGGCGAGCAGATAAGCCCGAAAAAGCTGGCCGGAAAAAGCGGCAGGGTGACAATTCGCTTCGACTATGAAAATACAGCTACAGAGACCGTGACCGTAAAGAAAAAAGCCTATGAAGTACAGACCCCGTTCCTGGTCATGTCGGCTCTGGTACTGCCCTCCGATACCTTCTCCAACATCGAAGTAACCAATGGAAAACTGATGAACATGGACGACCAGAGCATGGTCATCGGATGCGCCATGCCGGGCCTGGCGGACAGTCTGCAGCTGTCCGGCTATGAGGTGACCGAGGACATCGACATTCCAGAGTATGTGGAAGTGAGCGCAGACGCCAAAGATTTCGAGCTGGAGTTTACGGCTACCGTCATTACACCGGGACTGCTGGAGGATTTGGACACGGACGACCTGAAGGACGCCGACGATTTTGCGGACGGCATGGATGATCTGAAGGACGGCGTGGATGATATGGATGAGGGCGTCGGGGAGCTCTATGACGGCCTCAAAGATTTCAACGAGTATCTGGATGAATTTACCGATGGTGTGACGGCCCTGCGGGACGCCATGAATCAGGTGAAGGACGGAGCAGGGAAGCTGAATGAGAACAGTAAAGCCCTGAATGACGGCGCGGCGGCATTGCAAAGCGGACTGGAGCAGCTGAACGCGGCGCTTGGCGCGGCAGGCGGTACGACGGGCAATTCTGGCGAGAACGGTGCGTCTGAAAGCGAAGCAGCTGGAAATGAAGCAGCGGCGGCAGGCCAGGCTGCCTTCGCGAAGACGGTATCGGCATTGAGAGCGGCAGCGGAAGCGGATCCTGAGAGTGAAGAAGGCAAGGCGCAGCAAGAGGCCCTGGCGGCCTTAGGCCTGACCGCAGAGGACGCACAGAACCTGGCAGCCTACGCGAAGACACTGTCTGAAGCGGGAACTTCCGCAGGAGAGCTCAGGAGCCAGCTTGCTGCCTCTGCAGCAGCCCTGGCCGAGGGCAGCAGGCAGCTGACTACCGGCCTGACCGCCTACACTGCAGGCGTCAGCGCCCTCTACGAGGGCACCACCAAAGTCGTAGAAGGCGGCACCACCCTCTGCACCGCAGGCGGCGAGCTCTACCGTGGCTTTGGGGAAGCCCTGGACGGCGTCAAAGAACTGCGCGACGGCGTCCGCGACTTCAAAGACGACGGCATCGCCGAACTCACCAAATTAGGCGGCTCTGACTTCCGTAACGTAATGAACCGGCTGCGGGCAGTGAAAGAGGCCGACGACGGCTACGACAACTTCGCCGGGCTTGCCGAGGGCAAGACCGGAAGTGTCCGCTTCATCGTAGAAACCGAAGAAATCAAAAAGTAAATAGAAGAATATGGATAGTTATGTAAACTAAGAAAAAGCTAAAAACAGCGGCTGCGGGAAAAACTTTCCTAAGGAGCCCCTTCTGTGGGGCGAGCGTGGAAAATTTTTCCCGCAGCCGCGTCCGTTTTAATTAAACCCTATTTCAAAGCATCCAAATAGCTTTCCGTAAGAGAACCAGTCATCGGCACTCCCAGCTCCGGCAGTACCTGATCCAGCGCCTTCATCACAGCCTCCAGCTTCTCCGGCCGCGCATTTTCTCCCATATGTCCAATCCGGATAACCTGCCCTTCCAGCACATCAAAGGATCCTGCCAGCATAATGTTATACTTCTCACGAACCGCTGTCAAAATCGCCGCCGCTGTCGTTTCCTTCGGCACGTCAAACACAGATACCGTATTCGAATACCCATTGCGCGTATGCAGTTTCAATCCACAAGCAGTCAGCGCCGTACGCACCGCTTGGGCAATCTTCGCATGCCGCTCCCGGATGGTGCTGTCTGCCTTAATATTCTCAAAAGCGGCCCGCAGTCCCCGAATATCACTGATGGGCATGGTATACGGAAACCATTGCTTTTCAAAATACCCGTCAAAGGTCATCAGATTCGCGTAAAAGGAAGCTATCGGCGTTTTCCGCTCCTTCATAGCTGTCCATGCAGCAGGGCTGACAGTCACAAAGGTCAGTCCCGGAGGGGCGGAAACCACCTTCTGAGAGCCGCCGCAGAGCAAATCAATCTGAAAATCATCTACACGAACCTCTTCGCCAAACATGGCGGAGACAGAATCTACGACAGTCAGAATGCCATAGGATTTCAGCAGCGGACAAATCCGAGCAATATCATTGAGCACGCCGCTGGGGGTATCACAGTGAACCACTGTAGCATACTTAAAAGCATGATCCTTCTTCAGAAAATCTGCCAGTGCGTCCACATCGACCGCTTCCAGATAATCTACCGTATACAGCACCGGATTTCCGCCGTACATTTTTACAAAGTCGGCAAAGCCCTTGCCGAAGACGCCATTGTCGATGATCAGCACCCGATCGCCCGGCTCGGTGAGACCGGCGCAGGCCGCTTCCAGGCCAAGGATGCCCTCACCGCCCAGAATCAGCGCCTCGTTCTTTGTGCGAAGCAGGGAGCTGATGAGCTCGCAGGTCTCCTTATAGAACGTATAAAAGTCCGGATCCAGATCCGGATTGGTACAGGGCAGGCTTCTGGCTGCCAACACATTTTCCCGGACCTGTGTAGGCCCGGGTGTCATAATTTCGTACATGGGAAACTCTCCTTTTTAAATTAAAGTCTTCTCTGAATGGTAATTCTCAGACGCTCCGCAATCGGAATCACGATGATAGCGGCCACGCCAATCTGTACCAGGTTACCAGGAATGGATGTAACCGGAGCGACCCAGTTGCCATAGATAAAGCCCTCGGCAATGTAGTAGCCAACCACTTTAATCACGCAGGCAGCGGCGATAGCCAGCGTGTTCCAGCCGTAGCCATGATGCTTCTCGGTGACAGCGCCTACGGTGAAGCCCATAAGGCCTACAATCACGAAGGTGAACGGAGCCCAGAGATACCAGCCGGACAGCAGGTCAAAAAGACCCATTCCGAAGGCTCCTGCCAGGGTTCCGGTGCGGCGTCCGAAGATGATAGCCGCTAGGAAAAGCGGTACATTTCCCAAGTGAATCAGTCCGCCGTTGGCTGCGATGGGCAGGCGAAGGTTTACAAATGCGGTAAAGATATAGGTGAGCGCAATCAGCATTGCATCGATAACAAGTTCCTTTGTGGTAATGCCGCTCTTCTTTACTGCGGCTGCTTCTGTAATCTGCATAGATAAATTTCTTGCAACTGTTCTGTAACGGACAGTTCCAATTTCCTCCTTCTTATTTCCCCAGCAGTTTCTGTGGAATCCATACAGAGGTGCACGACTCTGTTTTCCTGCTGTTGTTAGGTGCTACTATAACCTCTGACTGGCTGTTTTAAAATAGCCAGTTTTTGATAAAACAACCAGTCCAGTTATAAATTTTTGATAAAACATACAGAAAATGTGGGAAAATACAATAAGTATTGTAAAATCGCGGATTATACGGTATTATGGAAAAAGATAAATAACAGGCTGAAGCGCTTGCTGCTGAGGTCGTATGAACGTGATTCAGATGTCTTACAAAGGGGGCGGCAGTATGGAAGAACAGAGCAAAGCAATCGTAGAGGGGAAGCCTCTCGAGTATCCTGAGATCGTGCAGGATACGGTAGAGGTAGAGTTCCCGGAGATAACAGATTTTGTGAGGAATATGAAATTGAAGAGCGGAATATTTGGATTTCAAAAAGAAGATGTCTATGAGAAAATGCAGCAGTTGAATAAGATGTACCAGAGCCGGGCCCAGCAGATGCGGGACCAGAACCGGGGACAGCTAAAGCAGATGCGCAGACAGCAGCAGGAAGAGATTGAGGATATGAAAGCACGGCTGGCCGCAGAGCGCGCCCAGGAGCAGCAGAAGCTGGCCGAGGAGCAGCAGGCCATGAAAGAAAAATTCGACGCGGAGCAGAAGGAAGCTTACGAGAAAATGCAGGAACAGATCGCCGCTGCCCGGGTAGAAATCCGTCGCGAAATGCAGGCGCAGATGCAGGAAAAAGCCGATCAGCAGAAGCGTGAGCTGACCATGATCAGCGAGGAACTGGAGCGCCTGAATGAGAGGTTCCTTCTGCTGAAGACGAGAATCGGAGAACTGGCGGAACAGGAGTAGACTGACACAGATGAGAATAGAACAGCTTCAGTCCGTGGACGAGGTACTGGAAGAACGAAAAGAAAAGTTATACAGACGGAAAGAGTTCCGGCGCTTTATTGTAGAATGTATCGTGCTGGTAGCGCTGGTCTACGCAGCGTTTCATTATGTAATTGGCCTGGCAGTCGTTAGTGGCAGTTCCATGGAGCCGGGTCTGACAGATGGGGAAATGGTGCTTTTCTACCGGTTAGATGAGACTTATCAGAGAAACGACCTGGTGATTATCCACCGGGCAGACGGTGTGGAATACATCAAGCGCGTGGTGGCGGAGCCCGGTGACGTGGTAGAGCTCTCGGAAGAAGGCAGCCTTATCGTTAATGGAGAGAAGGACGCGACGGTTACGGCTGTCGGCAAAACCGAGGCCCTGTCGGAGAACATTACCTATCCCTATACGGTTCCCGCAGACAGCTATTTCGTGCTGGGTGACAACCGGGAAAATTCCAAGGATTCCAGAAGCTTCGGAGCCGTGACGGCGGACGACATCACCGGACGGGTGTTTGTGTATATGGGGATGACGAGATAAAGGTAGGAGGAAAAGACCTGAAGTGCCGACTTCAGGTCTTTCTATGTTCAGACTTGGATATTTCCCATAAAATGAGGAGTGCCCCGACGTACCAGGTACGCCGAGGCTATTATGAAAAAATTTATCTATATGTGTAGTGAAAGCATTTTTATTGTTAAGAGGTTGTTCCCTTAACTTGAATACAGTATAGCAATTGATTATGAATAAATTATGAACGAATTGTGAATTTAATGTGAAAACGCACAAAATACTAAAAAAAGAAAAGAAAAAACAGGACAAAATAAACAAAAAGCATAAAAGTATCCGAAAAGGTGGCTCGGCAAAACGCAGAGAAACAATAGAAAACAGGGAGAATAAATCGTGCAGTCCGCACAATACGGATGAGTGTCCGTGAGAGACGGAACTAAATGGTGGAGCACAGCGCGAAATTATGTCGTAATTTCTGTGCATCGCAAAGCGTTTCCAGTGGATGGAGTGCACAGTAAAAAATACAGGAATCCCTCTTGTATACAGGGCCGCGGCAATGGTAAAATAGGGGCAACTGATAGTTTACGAATAAAAGGGGTTTAAAATGGAAAAAGACAATACCAGACCGGTGTATATCATCGGTCACAAGAATCCGGATACGGATTCCATCTGTTCGGCGCTGGCCTACGCGTATCTGAAGAACACCCTGGAGGGCGGTGGATATATCGCGGCGCGGGCAGGACAGCTGAATCAGGAGACACAGTATGTGCTGAACTATTTCCAGGCGGAAGCGCCGGTGTACGTGGCCGATGTGATGACGCAGGTAAAGGACATCGAGATCCGCAAGACCGAGGGCGTACAGAGCAATCTGTCCCTGAAGCAGGCCTGGAATCTGATGCGCCGCATCGGGGCGGTGACCCTGCCGATTACCAAGGATCAGAAGATTGAGGGATTGATCACCATCGGCGACATCGCCACCTCCTATATGGACGTGCTGGACAGTAAGATTCTGGCTCAGGCCAATACCCAGTACCGGAATATCATTGACACTCTGGAAGGTACGATTCTGGTGGGCTCTGCGGAAGACTATTATAACAAGGGTAAGGTGCTCATTGCGGCAGCGAATCCGGATCTGATGGAGGACTACATAGAGGAGGGCGACCTGGTTATCCTGGGTAACCGCTACGAGTCCCAGCTGTGCGCCATCGAAATGCGCGCGGGCTGCATCATCGTCTGCGAGGGCGCGAAAGTCTCCATGACCATCAAGAAGCTGGCCCAGGAGCACCACTGCGTAGTCATCAGCACGCCCCACGATACCTTTACGGCGGCGCGCCTGATTAACCAGAGCATGCCGATCCGCTACTTTATGAAGTCCGACAACCTGACCATTTTCAATGTCAATGAGAAGACTGACGATATCAAGGAAATCATGGGTCAGAAGCGTTACCGGGACTTCCCGATCGTGGACAAGGACGATAATTATATCGGCATGATTTCCAGACGGAACCTGTTGAATCTGAAGCGCAAGCAGGTTATCATGGTGGATCATAATGAGGAATCCCAGGCCGTGGACGGAATTGATCATGCAGAGATTCTGGAGATCATCGACCACCATCGTCTGGGCACGCTGGAGACCATGTCTCCGGTATTTTTCCGGAACCAGCCGCTGGGCTGCACCGCGACGATCATGTATCAGATGTACCAGGAGCGTGGCGTGGAGATTCCGAAGAAGATCGCGGGTCTCTTATGCTCAGCTATCATTTCCGATACATTGATGTTCCGTTCTCCCACCTGTACGGCCATTGACAAATCGGCTGCGGAGCATCTGGCGCAGATTGCGGGCGTTGATATCGAAGATCTGGCTATCGATATGTTCTCTGCAGGCAGCAACCTGGGTTCCCGTACCGCGGAAGAGATTTTCTACCAGGATTTCAAGCGCTTCGATGTGGGAAATGTGGAATTCGGCGTGGGTCAGATCAATTCCATGAATGCAGTGGAGCTGGAGGAGATCCGCGAGAAGCTGATTCCCTATCTGCCTGTGGCGCACCGGGAAAGCGGCCTAAACATGATTTTCTTCATGCTTACCAATATCATCAAGGAGTCCACCGAGCTTCTGTGCTACGGTCCCAACTCCGACACACTGGTGAAGGAAGCCTTCCAGCTGCCGGATGATGGCGACAGCTACGAGCTGAAGGGACTGGTATCCCGTAAGAAGCAGTTGATTCCGTCCCTGGCGGGCATGATTCAGCAGATGGAAGAAATGAGATAATTTACAAGATATGGAAAAGAAAAAACAACACTGGAGAGCAGGCAATATGCTCTATCCCCTCCCGGCAGTTATGGTAAGCTGTGGAAGGGAAGGTGAAAAACCAAATATTATTACGGTGGCGTGGGCCGGGACGATTTGTTCCGACCCCGCTATGGTATCCATCTCCGTAAGACCGAACCGGTATTCCTACGATATTATCCGGGAAACCGGCGAGTTCGTCATCAACCTGACCACGAAAAAGCTTGTGAAGGCCACCGATTACTGCGGCGTGCGTTCAGGCCGGGATGTGGACAAGTTCGCGGAAATGCATCTGACGCCGGGCAAGGCGGAGCATCTTAAGTACGCGCCCACCATCGAGGAGAGTCCGGTCAATATCGAATGCCGCGTAACGGAAGTAAAGGAGCTTGGAACGCATCATATGTTCCTGGCAGAAGTGTTGGGCGTGACGGTAGACGAAGCCTATATGAATGAAAATGGCCGTTTCGAGCTGAACAGTACCGGATTGGTGGCTTATTCCCACGGAACCTATTTTGCGTTGGGCGAGGAGCTTGGCACCTTCGGATACAGCGTGAGGAAGAAGAAGCCGATGAAAACCGCAAAGAAGAAAACCAAGAAAGACAGCAAAAGCAGCAAAGGAAAGGGCAGAAAATGAAGAAAAACGTCGTACTGATTGGAATGCCGGGAGCTGGAAAAAGCACCATTGGTGTCATTCTGGCGAAAATGATGGGAAAGGATTTTATTGACGCGGATCTGGTGATTCAGAAAGAGGAAGGAATGCTTCTGAAGGACATTATCAAACGGGACGGCCCGGACGGTTTTCTGGCCGTGGAGAACCGGGTCAATGCGGGACTGAATCCGGGAAATGCAGTCATCGCCACCGGCGGCAGCGTAGTGTATGGCGAGGAAGCCATGAAGCATCTGGGTGAAATCAGTGTGATTGTATACCTGCGTCTTTCTTATAAAGCAGTGAAATCCAGACTTCACGATGTGAAGGGCCGCGGCGTGGTGCTGCGGGACGGACAGACCCTGCATGATCTTTATGTGGAGCGGGAGGGTCTGTATGAGAAATACGCCGATGTGACCATCGAGGAGGACGGTCTTAACGTGGAAGAAACCTTAGAAAAGACTTTACAAGCATTGGAAATGTTGGTAAAATAGAAAATGTTACGAAATTATTACACCTCGGAGCTGCTCCGGGGTGTACTTGAGATTAAAGAAGTTAAAAAACCCAATGAAGAAAAAAAAGTTATTTTGGAATAAAAAATCACAGCTTGTATTCGCGGAATCCGTGATGATTACCTGCGGCTGTATGCTGCTGGGCGTGCCGCTCATCGGAAGCGGCTTCGGAAGCGGTGACAGCTACTACGAGGTTACGCTGGCGGGCAAGACCGTCGGATCCGTCAAGAACCCGTCCGTGGTGGAAAATGCTTACTTGCAGGCCAGAGCCCGCATTTCCAGAGAGACTGACGGCCTGGTGCTGGCGGATGTGGAGTACGAGCTTGACAAGGTGCCGAAGATCTTCGGTTCCACCATGGACAGCGATACGCTGACCGACGCTTTTTACAATGAGCTGACCCAGATTGTGGCGAAGGCCAAGAAAAAGGCTTACCTGATGAAGATTAACGAGTTCACGGTGACGCTGGGAAGCTATCAGGACGTGATGGACGTGCTGTATGCCACCAAAGACCGGTATGATACGGACAATGAGTTTCAGATCAACATCGTATCGGATGCGGCCCGGGAGCTGAATGTATACACAGTAGAAGTATCAAAGCAGAACACGGCAGAGGAGACTGCCGCGGAGGTGGCGAAGCTGGGCGGTATCGCCGGAATCGGCGACGCCTGTGCGGGTATCGGTGAATATGATGTGAGCCAGGCCGTGGAGAGTGTCATTACGAAGACTGTCACAGAGGAAGATGTGGCGGAAGAGAATGCTGCAGACAATGGGGAGATGCAGGCAGAAGGCGACGGTCTGCGTTCCGTGGATTTCGCGGAAAAAGTGGAGATTGCCGAGGCTTATGTATCAGCAGATGAGATTACACCGGCAAGTGAGGCCATTGATCTGGTGACCAAGGATACGGCAAAGAATGAAGTATACGAGGTGAAGGCGGGAGATACTCTGTCTGTGATAGCGAACAGCAATGGACTCCGCGTGGCGGAGGTGCTGGCACTGAACGAGGGCATGAGCGAGAATACGGTACTCCATGAAGGTGACGAGGTCATCATCACCGTGCCGGAGCCGGAGCTTTCCGTGGAGACCGTGGAGGAATCCACCTATCAGGAAGAATATTACGCAGACGTTCAGTATATTGATAATGACGAATGGTATACCACCAAGAGTGAGGTGCGCCAGGAGGAGCAGCCAGGTTATCATGAGGTAACGGCGCTGATTACGAAGAAAAACGGCGTGGAAGAGAATCGGGATGTGATTTCCGAGACTGTTCTGCAGGATCCGGTGCCGAAGATTGTGGAGCGCGGTACCCAGACGCCGCCCACCTATATCAAACCGATTTCCGGCGGACGCTTTACTTCCGGATTTAAGAAAAGATGGGGCCGGATGCACAAGGGTGTCGACTGGGCATGTCCGATTGGAACGGCAGTTATGGCTTCCTGCGGCGGTACGGTCGTGCAGGCAGGCTGGTCCAGCGGCTACGGTAACTGTATCACCATCCGACATCCGGACGGTAAGCAGACCCGCTATGGACATCTGAGTAAGATCCTGGTATCTTCAGGCCAGAAGGTAACGCAGGGTCAGAAGATCGCCCTGAGCGGTAATACAGGACGAAGTACGGGACCTCATGTGCACTTTGAGATTATTATCAATGGCAGTCAGGTGAATCCGCTGCCGTATCTGAATTAAACAGAGAGACGAAAAAGTGACCTTTCCGAAGAGGAGGGTCACTTTTTTTATATAAAAATCAGGTCAAACAGCCTGCAAAAACTGCTCCACATAAAACAGCGCCGCGCCGATGGCGGGCGTGTACTGCCCATGGGTGCCGACGAGAATTTGCTTCCGGTCAACAGCAAAGGGTGTGGAAGCATTGATGCGCTCAGTCAGCCAGCCGATATCCTCCTCAGTAAAATAAGGAGCCAGATAACCGCTGAGGATGATAGGGGCGTCAATGACCAGATTCAGATTTTTCATGGCAAAAGCCAGGTGATTCAGGTAATCTTTCCATAGCTGTGTGAACTGTGGGGAGTTCCCTTCCCGCAGGAGAGGAAAAAATTCCTTGACGGGAAGCCCGGAAGCCTGTTCCAGGGAATTGGCGGAGCAGTAGGTCTCCAGACAGCCGCGGTTTCCGCAATAACATAAGGGACCATCCGGGTTGACGCACATGTGCTCGATGGTTCCGCTGTGCATGGAACTGCCCTGATGAATCTGGTGATTGGTGATGATGCCGCCGCCCATATTACAGTTTAGTAGGAAAATCACAGCGTCATCAAGATCCGGGTGATTCCACAATTCCAGAAAAGTGGCAGATTTGGAGTCATGCTCCAGATGGCAGGGCCAGGGAAGCAGACAGGAAAAATCGTCCACCTGCATACCGGTATTGCCCATAATGCTGCCGTAGGTTACGGCTGTGTGATCCGGAGAAGTGATTCCCTGGGTAGCAATAGAGACCCCCAGAATTTTTTCAGAGTCATATTTCTGGCGGGCGATAAAATCCAGGATTTTTTCAGACACCTGTTCATAGTAAGCGGCTGTGTTTTCGTAGGGAAGGGGAATGGTCTCTGTGCAGAGTGCATTTCCGTATAAATCTACCGCAGTTATATGAAACATCTTTTTCAAAATACCGATTCCGATAGAAATCCTAAAATCGGGAACAATCCGGATAGCATGGGCCTTACGCCCTCCGGTGGAATCAAAATATCCGTTCCGTTCAATCAGGCCTTCTTCCTCCAGCAGGTTCAAATTCTGGCTGACAGTAGATAAACCCATCTGCAGATCCTGCACAATCTGCTGCTTGGACACAGCCTTAGTTTTATAAATATATTGATAGACCTTGGAACGGTTGATTTTTTTCAGACTGATCGTCGTTAACCCCTTTTCGCTCATAAAATGAAATCCCCCTGATAATATTACAAGATAAGAGTAAGTATTACGTTTAATCACAGTATAAAACAAAAAGCTGGTAAAAGTCCACAAAAAATCAAAATAAAGATTGGCGTAATTGCCAATAGACGAATGAATCGGCAACATATATACTATACTTACAGTTAAGACATAAGCACAAGTAAAACGCGTAATAAACTATTTAAAGGAGAAGAATAACATGAAACTCACAATGGATGGAATCAAAGATCGTAACGCATGGGAAAAAGCAGGAATCCAGCTTCCGGGATATGATGTGGAAGCAGTTTCCGAAAAGGCAAAAAAAGCGCCGTGCTGGGTACATTTTGGAATCGGCAATATCTTTCGTGTCTTCATCGGAGGGATTGCGGACGGACTTCTGGAGGAGGGAGCGTTGGATCGGGGGCTTACCTGCGTGGAAACCTTTGATTATGATGTAGTAGATAAAATTTACGTACCCTATGACAACCTGGGTTTAAGCGTGATTCTTCACGGAGACGGAACCAGAGATTACAAAGTGTTGGGATCTCTGGCGGAGGCCGTGAAAGCACAGGCGTCCGATCCGGCACAGTGGAATCGGCTGAAAGAGATTTTTGTGAATCCGTCCCTGCAGCTGGTGTCCTTTACTATCACGGAGAAGGGCTACGCATTGCAGAAAGCGGACGGAAGCTGGTTCCCGTTTGTGGAGGCAGATATCCAGAACGGACCGGAGAAAGCAGTCGGCGCTATGGCTGTTGTGACGGCTATGCTGTATGAGAGATATAAAGCAGGAAGTTATCCACTGGCTCTGGTTTCCATGGATAACTGTTCTCAGAATGGCGCGAAGCTTCGCAGATCGGTGCTGACCATGGCGGAGGAATGGAAGAATGCGGGCTATGTAGACGAAGCTTTCCTGGCATATATCGGCGACGAGAAGACCGTAGCCTTTCCCTGGACTATGATCGATAAGATTACACCGCGTCCCAGCGAGCAGATTGCGGCGGATCTGGAAGCACTTGGTGTGGAGGATATGCAGCCGGTCATTACCGGAAAGAAAACGTATATTGCCCCGTTCGTAAATGCGGAGAAGCCCCAGTATCTGGTTATCGAAGATAGCTTTCCCAATGGCCGTCCGGCTCTGGAGAAAGGTTTTGGCGTCTATATGGCAGACCGGCATACGGTCAACCTGGCAGAGCGCATGAAGGTAACGGTATGCCTGAACCCGGTGCATTCCGCTACCGGTCCGCTGGGAGTGGCTCTTGGCTATGACTTATTTGCCCATATGCTGAATACAGATGCGGACATGATGAGAATGGCCCGTATGGTAGCTTACGACGAAGGTCTTCCGGTGGTACAGGATCCGGGAATTCTCTCTCCGCAGGCTTTTGTGGATGAATTGTTTAACGATCGTTTCCCCAATGAATATCTGGGAGATACCAACCTGCGTCTGGCAGTGGACGTGTCCCAGATGGTAGGCATCCGTTTTGGCGAGACCATCAAGGCGTATGTGGAGAAATACGGCGACGCTTCCCGCCTGACAGCCATCCCGCTGGGAATCGCAGGCTGGCTGCGATATATGCTGGCGGTCGATGATGCGGGCAATACCTACGAGCTGGCGCCGGATCCCATGAATGAGGAGCTGCAGGAGCAGTTAAAGGATATTGCAGTGGGTCGGCCGGAGACCTTTGCGGATCAGCTGAGACCGATTCTTTCCAATGAGCGTCTGTTCTTTATCGATCTTTATAAAGCGGGCGTGGGAGAGAAGATTGAAACGATGTTCCGGGAGATGCTTGCAGGACCGGGCGCAATCAAAGCAACGGTACATAAGTATGTAAACGCGTAAAGAAAAACGACAGGGGAGAAGAAAATGATAGAGCCGACAAGATTACTCATTGCGGCGGCAGCCGGATTAATCCGGGACTTCCGTCGAATATCCAGGAGGTGAGGGAGGAAGAGGAGGCGAAGCTTCCGGCATTTTCCACGGTGTTGTGCATCATTCTGGTGCCGCTGATTCTGATTTTATGCAGTACGGTTTCAGGTTATATTCCAGGTATTGATGCGGTGCGTCCGGTACTTGAGTTTCTGGGAACTCCGTTTGTGGCGTTAATCATCGCGGTTTTACTGGCCATGTATTTTCTGGGAAAAAGACAGGGCTATGACGGAGAGCAGCTGAAGAAGATTATGGATCGCTCCCTGCGGCCGACCGGTCAGATTCTACTGGTCATCACCGGAGGAGGTATTATCCGCTGGGTGCTGCAGGATTGCGGTATGGGCGAGATTATCGGACCGGCTCTTCAGAAGAGCGGCCTTCCGCTGGTGCTGGTGGCATTTCTGATAGCGGCGCTGATTCGCGCGTCGGTAGGTGCTGCTGTGGTGGCAATGACCATGGCGGCAGGGATTATGGCTGCTATGCCCGGCGTGGCGGAGCTGCCGCCGGTGTATCTGGCAGCTATGGTCTGTGCTATCAATGGCGGAGCTACCGCATTCAGCCATGTGAATGATTCCGGTTTTTGGCTGGTGGGGTCATTACTGGAAATGGATGAGAAGACCACCCTGAAATCCTGGACCATGATGGAGACGATTATAGGAGTAACCGGTCTGGTCTGCGCGATTGTGATCAGCCTGTTCGCATAGGAGGAAAATAATGATTGCAAAGGTAATACTGGGAACCATGCAGAATGCGAGAAAGCTGGTAAGCATTGCGGAATCTGTTCCTTATGACGCGGAGCTGTGCAGCGGCCGCTATGTGGTGGACGCCAAATCCATGCTGGGCGTCTTAAGTATGCCGGATTTCCGTACCGGTGAGCTGCATGTGCATACGGACAATGAGGCGGAGTGCGAAAACATCTTATTTCGGCTTTTGGACGCGGGTATTCTGGCGGATACGAATGACTCTGTCTGCCGTTCTATCTATGACGTTACAACGTTCGGCGAGATTCTGATTGATTTTACTTCCCAGGGAGTAAATGAGGATGGACAAATGCTGTATGCCAGAAATCCAGGCGGCGCTCCGGCCAATGTGGCTGTGGCTGCCGGAAAGCTGGGAGCTCATACAGCGTTTCTTGGAAAGGCCGGAAAGGACGCACATGGAGAATTCTTGCGCGAGGTATTGAAAAAAGAACAGGTGGACACCTCCGGCCTGATTTTGGACAAGGAATATTTTACCACGCTGGCCTTTGTGGATGTAAAGGAAAATGGCGAGCGTACTTTCTCCTTTGCCAGAAAGCCGGGCGCAGATACAGAGATACGAAAAGAAGAGATAGACATTGACGTGCTGGATCGAACGAATATTTTCCATGTGGGTTCACTGTCCCTGACAGCACAGCCGGCGCGGGACACCACCTTGTACGCAGTGAAAAGGGCGCGGAACAAGGGAAGCCTCATTTCCTATGATCCCAATTACCGGGCGTCCCTGTGGCCGGACGAAGAGACGGCAAAGCGGCAGATGCGAAGCCTGATTCCGTATGTGGATCTGATGAAAATTTCAGACGAAGAGACGGAGCTCCTGACAGGAGAGAAGGATGCGAAAAAGGCGGCGGAAGCTCTGTGTTGCCAGGGAGTGAAGGTGGTCGCAGTGACAATGGGCGGGGATGGAGCCTATATTTATTGCAGAGACGGCGGAAGTCTGGTTCCGGGCTTTCAGGCAGAGCGGATAGGCGATACGAACGGAGCCGGAGATTCCTTCTGGGGCGGATTTTTATATAAAATCAGTACTTCCGAAAAACGGCTGCAGGAGCTTGCAAAGGAAGAACTTGTGGAATATGCCAGGTTTGGCAATGCGGTGGCCAGTCTCTGCGTGGAGAAAAAGGGTGCAATTCCGGCGATGCCGACTTTGGCGCAGGTGGAAACGCGCATGAAAAGAGCATAGCAGAAAAAAGGGAAGCGTGAAGAACATGAATGGTTCTTTGACGCTTCCCTTTTAATTTGATTTATACCACCGAAAATCCCTTATTCTTCAGACAAACTTCGACTTCTGCCGTGTCCGCGGTCTGGAACACCAGGACCGGCTTGCCGGAGGCGCGGTTGAAGGACAGGTAGATGTAGTTGATGTTGATGTTGCTCTCGGCCAGGGCCTTTAAGAGCTTGTTCAGGTTGCCAACCTCGTCTTCGACTTCGACGCCGATGACGGAAGTAAGCTTGCACAGGTAGCCGACTGCTTCCAGGGCCTCCATGGCTCTCTGCGGGTCAGAAACAACCATACGATTGATGCCGTACTCTGCGCCGTCGTTGGTGCAGGAACCCCAGATATTGATATTCTCATCGGCCAGCACCTCGGTGATATTCTGCATGGTGCCTTTCTTATTTTCCGCATAGATCGATAACTGCTGTAACATAATGTAACTCCTCCTCTTTCATTTCAAAAATATAAAATCAGGGAATATATCCCACGGCTTTAGAACTTCGCAGTGCGAAACTATCCCTATCATAACACAGGCAGCCGCATTTTACAATGGTATTTAAAAATAGATTATGATATAATGTCGTGAGAATTATATCCTGCCGGATGGCATCCAAAGCGAAGCGGCATATCCGAAGGATATGGAAACCTGAAAAATGAATGGATAAAATAAGTATAACATATGGAAGAATTAAAAGCATTATTGGAAAAATATTTAAATGAAAATCTGGAACTCATCACCTTAAGCGCCCCCAGAAAGGGGCGGGAAGAGCTGAAGACCCGGGTCCGTCCGGTGCTGCTGCGGAACGAATTGAAATTCCAGTTCGAGACATTCCGCGGGCCCAAGGCCTTTCACGAAAATCTGCCCCCGGTGGAGGCGGTAGACCGAATCGCTGAACTGATGACGGATGTCTTCTGTCAGCTTCAGCTGCAGGCCGCCGCAGGCCAGGTGACAGCCCTGGTGAGCAAGAAGGGTAAAATCACGGTCAGGGAAAAGCGGGGAACCGCCGGAAAAGCCGCGCCGGAAGCCCTGCAGGACGCAGGAGTAAAACGGACCGCGCTTGCCCATAATAAAAAGAAGAGATACCTGCTGGAGGAGGGCCGTCCGGTGCCCTTTCTGGTAGACCTGGGCGTCATGACCCCCGAGGGTAAGATCGTCCACGCCCGTTACGATAAATTCCGCCAGATTAACCGCTTCCTAGAATTTGTCGAAGACATCCTCCCGGCATTGCCGAAAGACCGGGAACTGACGATTCTCGATTTCGGCTGCGGTAAATCCTACCTGACTTTCGCCATTTATTATTATCTGCGGGAATGTCAGGGGCTGGACGTGCGGATCATCGGTCTGGATCTGAAGGAAGATGTCATCCGTAAATGCAGTGAGCTCAGCCGTAAATATGGTTACGATAAACTAACATTTCTCCAGGGAGACATCACCGGATACGAGGGCTGCTCCCGGGTGGACATGGTCGTGACGCTGCATGCCTGCGATACGGCCACCGATTACGCCCTGTACAAGGCGGTCAGGTGGGGCGCCAGCGTCATCCTTTCCGTCCCCTGCTGTCAGCATGAACTGAATAAGCAGATAGAAAATGAGATCCTGGCCCCGGTGCTGAAGTATGGCCTCCTGAAAGAGCGTATGTCCGCCCTGATTACCGACGGCCTCAGGGCCGAGCTTCTGGAGCAGCAGGGCTACGACACCCAGATTCTGGAATTTATCGACATGGAGCATACGCCGAAGAACATCCTGATCCGCGCGGTGAAGCGGAAGAATGGAAAGAAGGCGGAGGAGGCGTCTGCGGTAGCCTTTGAGGCCTGCACGGAAGCTCTGCGCGCAAACCTTACTCTGGAGAAGCTTCTGAGCGCAGGAACATCCCCGGCGGAAAGCTATCGTTCCAGACGAAAAAATACCGAAAACGCGAAAGGAGAGAGCCGGTGAAAAAGCTAGTCATAAGAATTGCGACCATTGCAGCGGCTTTCCTTCTGGGCGTGGCCGGTATGAGTTATTTCCTGATGACGGGTAATACAGATTCTACTGCGGAGATGGCCGAAGCCACCCTGCCGCTGATCTACATGGAACGCCAGGGCCGGGACCTGAACCTGCTCCATGGCTACACGAAAAGCATGGACGCCGCCACCATCCGCGATGCGGTTTATCCGCTGCCGAGTGATCGGACCGTCAGCTTCCGGGTGGAGTATCCGGACGCGAAGGTGCAGAACATCTATTACGAGGTGCGAAGTGTTGACACCACCCGCCTGATCGAGGACGGCGAGCTGACGGATTACAGCCGCGAGGGTCGGATGCTGACCGTGGATCTGAAGCTGAAGGATTTGCTGGACGACGGCGGGGAATACCTTCTGGTCATCCGCCTGGGTCTTGAGAAGGAGCAGGAGGCCTATTATTACACACATGTGAAAAAACTGAATGACAACCATCTGGACGAATGCCTGGCTTTTGTGGACGAGATTCACAGCGCCCTTTTCGACAAAAATAATACCGTCAGCATCGCCCAGTATCTGGAATCCGACGACAGCATCAGCAATAAATCCCTGGCCCATGTGTCGATTCATTCCAAATATAAGCAGCTCATCTGGGGCGACATGGATGTGCAGGAGCCGGACACAACAGACGTCCGCACCTATGTGACTGAGGCAGACAACTCGGTGACGTCCGTGCGTCTGGAATATCCGTTGACCTATGTCAACGACGCGGAGGAGACCGAAACCTACGAGGTGACCGAATCCTATCGGGTGCGCTATACCTCACAGCGCATGTATCTGCTGAATTACGACCGGAAGGTGGACCGCGTTTTTGACCCCGCCCTGGACATTTTCACGAAAAAGGGCGTGGAGCTGGGCATCCTGGATACGGCGGTGGAATACCGGAAAAATGACGAGGAAAATATCGTTGGCTTCGTCCAGAACGGTGAACTATGGTGCTACGATGTGGCCCAGAACAAGCTGTCCCTGGTTTTCGGCTTCCGGGAGGGCGATGACCTCCGGGGCTCCTATGACGAGCACGCCATTCGCATCCTGAAGGTGGATGAATCCGGCAGCATGGATTTCCTGGTGTACGGCTATATGAACCGGGGCACCCACGAGGGCGAGACCGGCGTGGCCCTGTACACCTATGACGCGCTGACCAATTCCGTGGAGGAGCGGGTCTTTATCGAGAGCCGGGAGTCCTTCGCAGTGCTTCAGTCCAAGCTCGGGGAAATGGCCTATGTGAATGACGACGGTCAGTTCTACATTTTCCTGGATGGTGCAGTGAATCGCATCGATTTGAACACCATGGAGTATGAGACTGTGGCGGACGGCATCGCCTCAGGCAGCGGCATGGTTTCTGAGGACGGCCATCTGGCGGCCTGGCATAAGGAGAATTCCCTGTATGCCTCCCGGAACGTGGCCGTGCTGAATCTGGACACCGGCAAGAGCCGGGAGGTACAGGCGGATGATGGCTATTATATCCGGGCGCTGGGCTTCATGGGAACTGATTTTATCTATGGAGAGGCCCGTCAGAGCGACGTACAGAAGGGGCTGACCGGCAATGAGCTGTTCCCCATGGGCCGCATCGTCATTGAAAATGAGCAGGGCGAGCTGGTCCGGGAATTCGACTACGAATCCCAGGGCAAATATGTGACCGACATTTCCATCGAGAGCAACCGCATTTCCCTGAACTGTGTGCAGCGGAGCGCGGACGGCAGCTACGTGGAGGCGGATCCGGAGCCCATCACGAATAAAACCACGGAGATTGTGGAAAAGATATCCTTAGAGACGAAGTCCGGCGAGCCCAAGAAGCAGGAATACTATTTCGCGCTGTCAGGCACCAGAGGCAGCGGAAAGCTTCGCATCCTGATGCCGAAGCAGGTGGTCTACGAGGGCAGCAGAACCATTGCCCTGGGAAATGAGACAACCGACCTGCGTTACTATGTATACAATTTTGACGGCACCTTCGGAGGCGCATTTACAGGAGCCAATGAGGCTGTGCGGACCGCCAATGAAAATATGGGCGTTGTCGTGGACCGGCAGCAAAATGTCCTGTGGACCCGGGGCGGCCGGAAGACCCGGACCGATCTGGGAACCATGAGCAATCCGCAGCAGAAGGACGGCGAATCCGCACTGCAGGCGGCGCTGGAGATTCTGCTGGGCGCCCAGAAGACCTACAGCGACGTGGGCGCATACCTGGCCCAGGGCTATACGCCCTATGAGATTCTGACGGAACAGACCGGAGACCGGGTGCTCGATCTGTCCGGCTGCTCCGTGAGCATGGTACTCTGCTATGTGAGCCGGGGCTATCCGGTACTGGCGTTGGAGGGCGGAAGCAATGCAGAGCTGATTACCGGCTATGACCCGCAGAATATCATCGTCACCGACCCGCTGACCGGTGAAAGCAGCAAGCGCGGCATGAATGACAGTACCCAGCAGTTCGCCGATTTGGGTAATTTGTTCCTGGTGTGTCTGCCGGAGACAGAAAACTAAAAATTGCTGCGTAGAGTGGACAGTAAAAGCGAGACAGACGGGAGTGCGCAGAAAGCGGGCTCCCGTTTTACGCGAGCAACGAGTCAAAGTCCGTGCTTGCACGAGACCTTGACGGTGCTAAGCGCCAGTGGCGCTTGTTCAGCACTGACCGAAGTGGAACGTAGATGCCGCGATAACGAGTAAAATTCGCGAAGCGTATTTTACTCGTTGCGAATACAAGACTTTTGAAACTTTATGATATCAGGAGGAAAATGATTATGGATAAGAGAATCCGAACCTTAGCAAAAAATCTGGTACATTATTCCTGCAAGGTAAAACCGGGCGATAAGGTATATGTCCACTACACCGGCCCATCCACCGAAGATCTGGCGCGGCAGATTATCAAAGAAGTGTACGCAGCAGGCGGACAGCCCTTCCCCCACTACACGAACCCGAAGGTACAGCGGGAAATGCTGCTGGGCTGCACGGAAGAACAGCTTCGCCTGATGGCTGAAATCGACGCGGCAGAAATGTCGAAGATGGACTGCTACATCGGTGTGCGCGGCGGCGACAATGTGTCAGAGTATTCCGATGTCCCTTCGGAGAAAATGCATCTTTATGAGACTCTGTATGCCACGCCGGTTCATCACAATATCCGGGTGCCGAAGACACGGTGGGTGGTTCTGCGCTATCCGAACGATTCCATGGCCCAGCTCTCCGGCACCAGCACCGAAGCCTTCGAGGACTTCTATTTCGATGTCTGCAACCTGGACTATTCGAAGATGAGTGAGGCCATGAAGCCGTTGGTAGAGCTGATGAACCGCACCGACAAGGTGCGTCTGACGGCGAAGGATACCGACCTGACCTTCTCTATCAAGGACATTCCGGCCATCGCCTGCGACGGACAGATGAACATCCCGGACGGCGAGGTTTACACCGCTCCGGTGCGCGATTCCATTAACGGCGTCATCACCTACAACACCCCGTCCATCTGCCAGGGCACCACCTTCGAGAACATCCGCCTGGAGTTCCGGAACGGCAAAATCGTGAACGCTACCGCGAACAACACCGAGCGCCTGAATGAAATTCTGGATACCGACGAAGGCGCCCGCTACGTGGGTGAATTTGCCATCGGCGTGAATCCCTATATCCTTCAGCCCATGAAAGATATCTTGTTTGATGAGAAAATCATGGGTTCCATTCACCTGACTCCAGGCAACTGCTACGACGAAGCGCCCAACGGCAACGTCAGCGCCATTCACTGGGATCTGGTGCTGATTCAGCGGGAAGAATTTGGGGGCGGCGAGATCTGGTTCGATGACCGCCTGATCCGGAAGGACGGCCGTTTTGTCGTGCCGGAGCTTGAGTGCCTGAATCCGGAGAAGCTGATATAAGGTAAAAAAGTTGAAGACCTACCTTAGTCGCATTGAAGAGGGAGAGCGGGACTGGAAGAGAATTTGTAAATCGTAATAAGCAAGATCAGAGTAAAATGAAAGCTGTGGGTAGATCTGGATGGAGATACCACAGCTTTTATTAAAATGCATATCGCAAATTGCACGAACCATGGTGCAAAACTAGTTATTTTGTTAAAAGTAACAAAAAGATAAAATATAGACAATAAGAAATAAACAAATTAACGAATGAAAAGGGGGAAGAAAGATGGAAAATGTTAAATTATTCCGAATTGATTACCGTTTATTGCATTGGCAAACGGGCGTTTTGTGGCAACAGGCGACAAATGCAACAATGATTTTGGTTGTAGGAGATGCAGTTGCGGGAAACAAGGTGCAGGTTAGTGCAATTAAAATGGCAGCTCCGAAAACCGTAAGAACAGAAATCGTGTCTATGGATAAGGCAGTGGCCTTTTTGAACGGTCCAAAGGCTTCGAAATTTGTGATTGAGTTGATTGTGGAAAACACAAAAGATGCATTGGAGCTTGTGAGACGGGTTCCGGGGCTTCGGAATGTAAATGCGGCTTTAATGAAAACTTTGCCGGGGAAACGGTTACTGACTAAATATCTGGCGGTTGATGACAAAGATGTTGAGAATTTTAAAGAGATGATCGAACTGGGGGCGAAAGTGGAATGCTATACAGTTCCGGGGGAAAAGGCAGTAGATATTACAAAATATATTAACTAGGGAGAAAAATTATGATAGTAGAAGCTTTGCTGTTGAGCTTGGTAGCGTATTTTGGGTATTGCAGTAACAAATTTTTTGGAGATTCCATGTTGAATCGTCCGCTGGTTACAGCGACATTGACAGGCCTTGTGCTTGGAGATTTACAGATGGGTTTGGTTATGGCGGGAACGTTGGAACTGACATGGATGGGTGTTATGTATCTGGGCTTATCTATGCCGTCAGATGTTACAGCGGGCGCAATTATCGGAACGGCGTTTGCTATTTTGAGTAATTCAGATGCTTCTGTAGCATTGGCAATTTCAATTCCGGCAGGTATGCTTTGTGCGTACCTTGCAACGGCAATCGAGGTTGCAATTAGTTTCCTGATGCATAAATGTGACGAGTATGCAGAAAAAGGTGAGGTTGGAAAAATAAATGCAATTCATTTGGGTGCAGGTTTTGTGAAAGCGTTTATTACCAGTTCAGTCGTATTTATTACAATTGCGATAGGTACTGATGCGGTTTCCAGATTAGTAGACAGTTGCCCGGAAGGAATCATGAACGGTCTGAATGTAGTGAGTGGATTGTTACCGGCATTGGGTTTTGCTATGCTGTTAAATATCATGTGGGATAAACGGTTTGTGGCGTTTATGTTTATAGGATTTATTTTAGCAGTATATCTGGAAATGCCGGTAATGGCTATTACAGTTATTGCAGGAGCGGCTGCAGTTATTTATTTTTTCCTGTCTGAGGGGAAAGAATCAGTGCAAGAAGAGGATGATTTATTCGGTGATGATGATGACAATGGAATAATGGAAGTAGAGGAACAGATAGTAGGGGAAATCGATCCGGCAAAAAAGATTAATAAGAAAGATATAATTTCTGTGTTCTGGAGAACATTTTGTCATGAGGCTTCTTACAACGCAGAGAGACAGCAGGCGCTCGGATTTGAATTTTCTCTGACAAAAGTGCTGAAAAAGCTTTATCAGGATGACAAGGATGCTTATTGTGAAGCATGTAAAAGACATACGGAGTTTTTTAACTGCACTTCTCAGGTAGTCAGTTTCCCTGTGGGTGTGGTTCTGGCCATGGAAGAGAAGAACGCAAACAGTAAAGAGAAAAATCTTGGGCCGGCAATCAGTGCAGTTAAATCAGCTCTGATGGGTCCGATGTCGGCAATAGGAGATACATTTTTCTGGGGATGTTTTCGTGTAGTATCAGCTTCTGTTGGAGCAACGCTGTGCATGGAAGGAAATGTTCTTGGTCCCATTGTATTTGTTATACTTTATAATGTCCCGAATATTCTGACTCATTGGTTTGGAGTGACCCTTGGATATAAACTTGGAGAGAATTTTATGAATATTCTCGGACAGGACGGACTGTTTCAGCGACTTACGGAAGCGGCATATGTTTTAGGACTGACAGTGGTAGGCGCAATGACGGCAGGATATATCAACATGACATTTGGTTTACAGATGACAATCGGAGAGTCTGTAGTGTCATTACAGAGTATATTTGATGATATTCTTCTGAAATTACCGGCGCTGGCATTGACACTGATTATTGCATGGCTTATGCGTAAGAAAAATGTAAAGGCGGCAATTGTTATTATTTGCTTGGTGGCAATAGGACTTCTTTGTGGAGCTTTTGGAATTTTAGTATAAAGGAAATCGGGTACAGAGGAAACGATTATGAAGAATGACATTATGATGGATTACATCAGAGAACAGACAGAAATTATTGACAGGCTTTTAAAAAACAGAAAGCAGATTGTAAAACCCTTTGTAGAGCACTTGAAAAAGTATCCGGTAAAAAGGATTTATTTTAGCGGACATGGTTCACCGTATCATGTGAGCGTCATTTTAAAACCCATGATAGAACAATTGCTGCAAATAGAAGTGTCGACAGAAACGCCTACCCTTTTCAATTATCATGGGGCATATAATGTGAATGGCGTATATAAAAAAGAAGAAATGTTCTTGATATGCCCGGCGCAATCCGGAAGAACCAGCGGTCCCTATTATGCTGCTCTGCGAGCAAAAGAATTGGGAATTCCGAGCATGTGTATTACACTTCGCGAAGAGGGAAAACTGGCTGAGATTTGCGATATTGTAATAAAAAAAGATTCCGGAGAAGAAGAAAGCTTCCCGGAAACAAAAGGGCATATTACGTCTGTGACAACTCTGATGCTGGCGGTAATAGAGGCTGCACATGAAACTGGAAAAATGACGGAGCAGGTTTATGAAGAATATTGCGAAAAATTTTCTGAGCTCCCCCAGGCTTGCTTGCGCGCAGTAGATGCTACACTAAAATGGTATGAAACAAATAAAAAATATCTTTTAAAAGAGCCCAATGCGGTTGTAATTGGATATGGGGAAAATTATGGTACAGCACTGGAAGGCTCTTTGAAAATATTGGAAACTTCGTTGAAGATGTGTGTAGGATATGAGTGCGAGGAATACATGCATGGAAAAAACCAGATAGTGACAAATGAAAGTGTTCAATTTTTTATTTATACACCGTCGATTCCGCAGGAAATGGAAAGAATGAGTCGTCTGGTAAAATGGTGTCGTGAACGAAGCGAAGGTTGTTTTGTTTTATGTGATTCTAATTGCGAATTACGGGATGAGAAAGCCATCTCCTGGAAACAGGTTTGCTATCCGTATCTTTCCGCAATAGAGAACCATATTCCATTTCAGGTTATGTCTTATATGATAGCAGAAAGCCTTGGCTTAAGTACAATTGTTGCGCATTATGACACGGCGGGAAAAGAATTAGGAACAAGAATAGAGGAGTGAGATGTGAAATATATAGTAGCTTCGCATGGAAAACTTGCATCTGGATTTCAAGATACGGTTGAAATGCTTACACAATATAAGGAACTTTATGCAATCTGCGCGTACTGTGAGGAAGAATTTCCAGAAAATCTTTATAAATTAATAGAGAAATTTCCAGAGGAAGAAATTATTATTTTTGCAGATGTATTTGGCGGCAGCGTGTGCCGGGAAGCGCTGGAATTGATTCAAGAGAATGAAAGGATACATGTGGTTGCCGGAATTAATCTGCCGTTGATTTTGGAAGCGGTGATGGGAAATGCAACGGAAAAAGATTTGGACACGCTGGTAGAAAAAGCAAAAGAACAGATTGTACATGTAAAAATGGACTGAGAAAATGAAACAGGAATTCTTCTTAACAAACAGACAGTTGGATTACCTGGAAATTCTGTTAGAACAGACGGACTATATTAGCTCAATGGAGTTATCTAGACGTATAAAATATTCTGGCAGAACAGTAAAAATGGACATGAAAGAATTGAGACAGACATTGAAGAAATTCAATGTCTGTCTTGAGTCTAAAAGTGGCCTGGGTTATCGGCTGAAGGTAGAAAATCATAAAAACTATACATTTTTGAAAAGTATTATTCAAAAAGAACGAAAACAAATGATGGCTGTTCCATATGATACAGCGAAAAAGAGAAGACAAGCTATTTTGAAGCGACTTTTATTTGGTGAAAAGCGGATTACATTGGAAAAACTGTCGGAAGAATTGTTTATCAGTGCAAATACTATCCGGCAGGACGTGAGATACTTGGAGACGCAGCTGGGTAAATTTGGGATAAAATTGTGCGCAGCACCTTATAAAGGATATTATATTCTTGGCACAGAGGTGGCCAAAAGAAATTGCATATGTCTTTTTTTAAATGAAGAGAGTATAGCGCAAAAGTTACATATGGACTTGCGGGAACTGCAGAGAAAGAAAACCGAACTGAAAAATAATATTTCAGAAGAAGCGGAGAGACATCAAATTAAGTTAACAGATAATGCGATAGTTTTTTTGACGGATTATCTAAGCCTTGATTTTATAAATGATGAAACGAGTGAAGAGCCGGAGATAGAAATAACGTTAGGAACAGAATACAGATTTGCTGACAAAATTTGTAAGATATCGGATGATGTGTTTGAAGAAAAGGGAAAACATCGGGTTAAACTATTGGCGGGCATCATCTGCTGTAAGAAAAAATACGAGGCATATGAAATATCAAAAGAGATGTATGATATAGCTTTACAAATGATGAATAAAATCAACGACAAATTTCAGATAAAGTTCAAAAATTGGGGAAGAATGCTGGAAATGTTGGCGGGTCATCTGACGGGAATGTTCTGGAGAGAAAAGCTAAAGCTTTATGAAGATGTGCCGACATTGAAGAATATATTTTGTCACCAGGCCATAGCGGTAGATGTTGTAAATGAAGCGGTAAAAGCGTTGCCGGAAAGTAATTTAAATGAACAGGAGATAGGAGCGCTTGCGTTACTGTTTTCTATAGGGATGGAAGACTATGCTTCCAAAAAGAAAATATTGCTTGTAAATGATGGAACGTGGATAGAAAATGCATTTTTTGTTAACCACGTCAAAACAGCGTTTGGGGGATTGGTTGACAGTGTTGATGTTTGTTCGCGCTCCCAGATAAAACAAATGAAATTTACAGGAAATGAAATTGTGGTAAGCACCATAATGGTTGAGGAGGCAGCATCTTATGTAAGACAGGTACGTGTAGGGCAAAATATATTTTCGAATATAATGAATATATACCAGGCAATTACAGAAATACCGCAGGGTAGTTTTAATATTGATGAGATTATTGATGAAAACTGGGTATTGGAATTGGATGGTGTGAAAGAACGTTCCATATACTATGAAAAACTTTTTAATCATTTATGCGATAGCTGTACATTGGACTTGGAAGAAGCAGGGAAACTTTATAAAAGCATAGAGACATATGGACAAGAAATAGAAAATGGAATTTGTCTGGTGCGGGGTAGTGATTCTTTTGTGCGACCATTTATTCATTTTACATTTCTGAAACAACCGATGAAATGGAGAACCGAGCGGGTCTCTGTGATTATTTTTATTAATTTTTCTAATGAGGATTTTGTATACAGGAGCAATGTGTACCGTCATTTGAATTACCTTATAAGTAACGTGGAAAATGTTAAAAAAGTAAAGGAAAATCCGAAATTTAGTCTAATTTATAAGATGCTGCACATGAATTGGGTTTATGACAGGATTGATCTGATTGATAACAGTCAGTTACCTGCTTTTGAGGATGGATAAGGAATATAAAAACAGGAGAAAACAATGGCAATATTTGCACCATCACTGATGTGTATGAATCTGGGAAAATGAAAGAACAGTTTGAGATCATGGATCACTATGTGAAACTCTACCACGTGGATATTATGGATGGCCATTTCTGTAAAAATATGACATTTGCACCGGGTCCGCTCAAGAATTTTCGGTAATACACAGATACATCCTGATTGTCGGCAACGCTGGCCTTTTCAGTCTGGATCCAGATCTGGACATTGCCTGCAGGGAGATGGAGCGAGAGCTGAAGGAGAGCTTAGAAGCTTAGAAGATTTTAGAAAAACAGCCCGGGAAAGGGAATGGGTTCCCCCCTGCGGCGGCGTTCGTGAATTTTCCGAGCGTTTTGTACGCCCTGGCAGCAGCCGAAGGAGGCACTGTTCTAGGCCCTTTAGGGCCGAGTTTGCCGATCGGGTGCGAATAAGCCGGGTGTGCAAAATGCCGGAAAATTTGCGTTGCCGCCGCAGGGGGAACCCTTTTTTCTTCCCGTGGCGTCCGTTCTAATCTATTCTAATAATCCTCCTCGATCACCTGCACCTCCAGATAATCAAACTCAATCTGATCAATAAAACTATCCTGATAAAACCGTACCTTCGCCGTCCGCTTAAAATCCGCAATACAAGACTCCAGCCAAATGGGCTTACTCAGATCAAACTGGTGACAGATCTCATCCAGTGCGTTAAAGATTTTATGGGTCCGCGTCTCATCCGAAAAATCCTCAACCACCGTATCCATTAACATATGATTACTCTTAAATTCCCTTGCCCAGATCCGCATAAAAATTCTCCTATTTTTAAAAACATTTCTATAATAAAGAAAACACATAACAAAACACATGACAAAACGATAAAACAACACTTAGAGTATAAAGGCAGCCTTCCCATTTGTAAAGAAAGAATGGATAGAAAAGACAAATGCCCGCATATTAAAAACATGCTGAAAAATCCGAAAAAAACTCACAGAAACTCCGAAAAAGTCCTTGCTTTCAGCGAAAATCTATGTTATAGTATTACCTCGTGATATATTATTAAAATTCCTTGTTTCCCCCATAGTGAGGAAGCCAGAGACCAAAAGGAGGAAAAGCATGAACAAGTATGAATTAGCATTAGTTGTGAATGCAAAGGCAGAGGATGACGTCAGAACCGCTACCGTAGAGAAAGCGAAAGAGTATATCGCTCGTTACGGCGGTGTAGTGACAGAGGTGGAAGATTGGGGCAAGAAGCGTCTTGCTTACGATATCCAGCACATGAGAGAAGCGTACTACTACTTCATCCAGTTTGACGCTGACGCAACCTGCCCGGCAGAGGTGGAGAAGCACGTTCGTATCATGGAGAATGTCATCCGCTATCTGTGTGTTCGCAAAGACGCATAGAGACAAGGTTTTTAACCGAAAAAGTGGAGGATTGTTGGTATGAATAAAGTAATTTTAATGGGACGTTTAACCCGTGACCCGGATGTTCGCTACTCACAGGGTGAGAATGCGAGCGCATTTGCGAGATATACACTGGCAGTAGACAGAAGATTCAGGAGAGACGGAGACGCAACCGCTGATTTTATCGGCTGTGTAGCATTCGGACGTCAGGCTGAGTTTGCTGAGAAATATCTGCGTCAGGGCACGAAAATTGCGATTACCGGACGTATCCAGACCGGCAGCTACACGAATCGTGACGGACAGAAGGTCTACACCACAGACGTGGTTGTAGAGGAACAGGAATTCGCGGAGAGCAAGGCGGCAGCAGGCGAGCACGCAGGCGGCTTCCAGCCCCAGAATCATTCCAATCCGTTCCAGTCTGCACCGGCTCCTTCCGCAGCAGCGGGAGATGGATTCATGAACATCCCGGATGGCATCGACGAAGAATTACCGTTTAACTAACAATCGTGGAACAGAGATAAGAGTATAATAGGAGGTAAAAGCCATGGCTTACACAAAATCCGATAGAGGCGACGCTCCCATGAGACGTAGAGGCATGGGACGTAGAAGAAAGAAAGTCTGCGTATTCTGCGGCAAAGAGAATAACGAGATTAACTACAAGGATGTAGCGAAATTAAAGAGATACGTATCTGAGAGAGGAAAAATCCTTCCCAGAAGAATCACAGGAAACTGTGCAAAGCACCAGAGAGCTCTGACTGTAGCTATCAAGAGAGCACGTCACATTTCCCTGATGCCGTACGTAATGGACTAATCCGTTTACGGGAATCAGACCCCGCAGTCAAATTGGCTGCGGGGTTTTGTTATGAAAGAGGAAACTACATGATTCAAAAGAAAAAACTGAATCAGTTTTATATAGAACAATACGAGCGGGCAGGGCGCAAAAAGCCCAAGAAGCCGGTAAAAGAAGCAGGTATGCAGGCGCGCACCGCCAAGATTCGGAAGACGCTCCGAAGCGCCCGCCCCGGTCAGATCAACATCCGCACCCTGGAGGAGCTGCACCGTCAGCTGAAGAACACGGCTTCCTACGCCTACCGCAGAAATAAGGAAGAACTGATCAAAAGTCTGAATGAAGAAATGCTGCCGAGACTTATGGAACTGGACCTGGGTATGCTATTGGCCGAGCAGAAGGAAGGCCTGAACGGAGAATTCCTGGCCTGGGTGCGCCGGACCATGCCCTGCGCCATCTGCCAGGAGCCCATGTTCACCCTGTATCCGAAATTCCGACAGTATAAAGTGAAAAATAAAATTCTGGAGCTGGTCCCGGCCAGACCTGAAATGGAGTTCGCCGAGGTGCGGGAACTGTCCCGACATTTCGTGCTGCATATCGGCCCCACCAACAGCGGCAAGACCTTCCAGGCCCTGGAGCGGTTGAAAAAGGCGCAGAACGGAGCCTACCTGGGTCCCCTTCGTCTGCTGGCTCTGGAGGTCTACGAGCAGATGCACAGCGCTGGGATTCCCTGCACCATGCGGACCGGACAGGAGTGCATCGAGGAAGAGAATAGCAGAGTGACAGCTTCTACCATCGAAATGGCCGATTTTGATGAAAACTATGACATTGCAGTCATTGACGAAGCACAGCTGGTGGCAGATACGGATCGGGGGCATTCCTGGACGAAAGCGATCTTAGGGTTACGGGCAGAGGAGATTCATATCTGCATGAGCCCGGCGGCGGAGCATGTAATCTGTCATCTGATTCAGCTTTGCGACGATACCTTTGAGGTGCGAAGATATGAGCGCAAAACCGAGCTGATTTGCGAGGACAGGCCCTTTGCCTTCCCGGATGATGTACAGGAGGGCGACGCCCTGATTGCATTTTCCAAGAAATCAGTTTTGGATGTGGCTGGACGGCTGGAGGAAGCGGGTATCGCGTCCAGCGTCATCTACGGCAGCCTGCCGCCGGAGATCCGCCGGAGACAGACCCGGATGTTCAATAAGGGAAAAACAAAGGTGGCCGTAGCCACGGACGCCATCGGCATGGGCCTGAACCTGCCGGTGCGCCGAATCGTCTTCATGCAGACGGATAAGTTCGATGGCGTCAGCCGCCGTCCTTTGAAGATTCCGGAGGTCAAGCAGATCGCAGGCCGGGCGGGCCGTTTCGGCATCTACGACAAAGGCTATGTGAGCGCCCTGGGCGAGACTGAGCTGGAATTTATCCGGAGCCTCTATGAGGCCGGGGAGGAGCCTCTGACCCAGGTGAACTTAGGCTTCCCCCAGGTGCTGCTGGATATTGACGCGCCGCTGGATGAACTGATGAAGATCTGGTACTCTGTTACTCCATCGGAGCCCTTCGTCAAAGAGAACATCGACGAGGCCCTGTACCTCTACGAGCAGGCGAAACGTTACAAGAACCAGATTGACGGCTTTGAGAACAAGCATCTTGTATACAAGATGATCACCTGCCCTATCGATATCAAGGATCGCCGGGTTGTCATGCTCTGGCTGGATTACTGCAGAACCTACACGGCGGATGTGTCCCTGGAGAAACCGGCTTTCTACCGCGACCGCAAGGGCGGCATCGCCCAGTACGAGACCTATTACAAACAGCTGGACTTGTACTATCAGTTCTCCCGCCGCATGCAGAAGGAGCTGGACGAGGAATGGCTGGCCAAGCAGCGGGAAAAGACCGAGATGCGGATCATGAGTTACCTGACCCGCGGCAAACAGAATTATATCGCACGCTGCAAATACTGCGGCAGGCTGCTGCCGCTGGGATCACCGTTCCAGGTGTGCGACGATTGCTTTGGGAAGCGCTGAGGCGCTTCCTTTTTTTGTACTGTAAATTGGGTAGAAAGGCAAAAAAATTACAGATTGTATTTAGAAAAAGACAAGAAGAGACAAATTTAATACAGGTTATAATACAGATAAAGTTGTACTATAAATAGTGTTAAAAATGCAACAAACATAGATGGGAAATGGTGAAAAGTAACAAAATGACGAGGTTAAGCAAGGAAGTTGGAGAAATAAATTGGTTAATATAACCATATGTTGCGAACGAATGTTAAAAAACAACAAGATAAAACGGTTAAAACAATACAACTTGGTAAAAATAATTTGCTGTATTTTATTGCAAGTTATTTCCTGCCTGAATATAATAAAAACATCAACAAGGTTACGGACATAACCCAAGAAAAAAACAAAACAGGGAGGAAAAAACATGAACAAGCTTTTTAAAAAAGTGACTGCCACAGCACTGGCAGCGACCACGGTTCTGGGAATGACAGCCTGCGGCGGTTCCAAGGACACCACAACAGCAGACAGCTCCAGCTCAGCAGCAGCTGAGACTCCGGCAGCAGCAACAGACAACAAGGATATCAAGATCGGCGTTTCCATCTGGTCCTCTACCGACGTACTCGGTTCCCAGTGTAAGCTGATTCTGGACGAGGCAGCAAAGGCACTGGGCGTTCAGGTACAGTATGTTGACCAGGGACATGTATCCGAGAAGGTTACAGCTTCTGTAGAGCAGTTGGTAGCAGCAGGCTGCCAGGGTATCATCATCTGCAACTCTTCCGATACAGAGATGACATCCGCAATCAAGACCTGTAACGATAACAAAGTATATCTGGCACAGTTCTTCCGTGTAATCAGCAAGGACAACAGCGCAGACATCTATCAGATGGCTACCGATTCCGCTTACTACATCGGCGCAGTTCATGAGGACGAGCCGGCCAACGGCGAGGCACTGGTAAACATCCTTCTTGAGAAGGGCGACAGAAACATCGGTCTGATTGGCTGGGAGCAGGGAGATGCAACCTGGCTTGGAAGATGGGAAGGCTACAAAGCAGGCGTTGAGAAATGGAACGAGGCGAACCCGGATGACAAGGCTACCCTGTCTGAGCCGCAGTACGCAGGAACAACCTCTGAGGGCGGTTCCAAGGCAGCAGAGGCTCTGATGGCAGCAGACCCGAACCTGGATGCACTGATTCCGGCAGGCGGCGGCGGAGACCCGCTTCAGGGCGCTATCGCAGCTGTAGAGCGTGCAGGCAAGACTCAGGACATCGACATCGTATCCACAGACTTCCTTCCGGACCTGGGAGAGAGACTTGAGAACGGTTCCATGGCTGGTGAGTCCGGCGGACATTACTGCGACCCGCTTATCGCGTTCATGATGGTTTACAACGCAATCAAGGGTAACTACACAGATTTCGCAGGCAAGTTTGAGGACGTTCCGTTCCCGTACCTGTATGTATCCTCTGCAGATGACTACAAGGCATACGAGCAGTACTTCGTAGACCAGCTTCCGTACACAGACGAAGAGCTTGTAGCTATGTCTGAGCTGGATCTGGCAGGACTGAAGGAAGCAGCTGCTAAGGTATCTATCGAGGACGCAGCAGCTCGTGCAGGCAAATAAATTCTAAGGGCTTAGAGTTTGTAGGAGCCGGTGTCGCGCGGCGATACCGGCTCTTATTATCAAAAAAATGAGGTAAAGAGTATGGGTTCTAAAAAGCTGTCGGGAAGTACAAAGGGGTATCTGATTCTGTTGGGTCTGGTCGTACTTTCCTGGGGTATCTTTAAAGTACTGTCACCGCATAACTTCGGTTCCGCAGCCAACATGCTGAACTACTTTCAGGCCAGCCTGATTGCGACCGTGGGCGCGGTTGGATTCTATTTCGTAATGGTAATGGGAATGTTCGATTTCTCCATCGGAGCGAACATCATGCTTTCCGCTATCGTGGGATGCGTATTTGCAACAAAGTTTAATCTGGGTTATGTGGGCCTGATTGCAGGCTGCATTATCTGCGGCGCTATCGTAGGCGTGCTGAACGGTATCTTTTATGTAAAGCTCCGTATCCCGTCCATGATTGTTACCACCGGTCTGGCTCTGATTTACGAGTCCATCGCCAACTATATCGCAGGCGGCGTGGAGCAGACCCTTCCGGCAAACCTTCGAATGTTCGGACAGATGCCGGGCGACATCATCCTGGCAGTTCTGGCCTGTGTGGTAGCTTACATCTTCCTGAACTACACCAAAATCGGAACATATACATACGCCATCGGAAGCAACGAGTTCGTTGCCAAGAACATGGGTATCGATGTAAATAAATACAAAGTCCTGGCATTCATCCTGAGCGGTGCGTTCCTGGGCGTCATGGCAATCCTGACCATCAGCTATGGCTCTTCCATGGTGGCCGTTACCGGTATGGCTTCCATGAGCCGTAACTTCGTACCGACCATGGGCTGCTTCTTCGGTCTGGCGTTTAAGAAATACGGTATGCCGCTGCAGGCCATTGTCATTGGTGAGTTTGTCATCAATATTATTTTCTTCGGTTTTATCGCTCTGGGCGCACCGACTGCTATCCAGGACGTTATCACCGGTCTGGCACTGCTGATTATCATCACCCTGACTACCAAGGTAACCAAGGGCGAAATCGTGAAGTAATCCAAGGAGGAGAATGCAATGAGTGAAGTAAGATTACAGGTTAAAAATCTTTGCAAGTCCTTCGGTATTACGAAGGCGGTACAGAATGTATCATTTAATGTAAATAAAGGCGAGGTTCACGCGCTGATTGGTGAGAACGGATCCGGTAAATCCACACTGACCAACATGCTGACCGGCATCTACAGCATCGACAGCGGTACCTTCGTACTGGATGGAAAAGAAATTCATCCGAAGAACCAGGTGGAAGCCAATGAAGAGGGCGTATCCATCATCGTACAGGAGCTGGGAACTCTGTCCGGCCTGACCGTAGCGGAAAATATTTTCCTGGGCCATGAGGACCGTTTCGTACACTTCGGAATCAAGAATACAAATGCCATGAACAAAGAGGCCACCGAACTTCTTCATAAATACGGTTTCGACAGAATTAAGGCCTCTGATATCATTGATAATTACAATTTCGAGGACAGAAAGCTGGTTGAGATTGTAAAGGCAACCTATTTTGATCCCAAGATCGTAGTCATCGACGAAACCACCACAGCTCTTTCCCAGGAAGGACGTGAGGAGCTGTATAAGCACATGAACCGTATCCGTGAGAGCGGCAATACCGTTATCTTCATCTCCCATGACCTTCCGGAGATTCTGGATAAATCCGATACCATCACCATCCTGCGTGACGGTGTATACATTGACACCGTAAAGAGTGCGGATGTGACCGAGGACGACCTGAAGCGCCTGATGGTAGGCCGTGAGGTAACCGGAGATTACTACCGTGCGGACTACGGCGAGAAGGTATCCGACGAAGTAGTTCTTTCCGTAAAAGATGTGACGGTTCCGGGACTCATTGAGGATGTATCCTTCGACCTGCATAAGGGTGAAATCCTGGGCTTCGGCGGACTGTCCGAGTCCGGTATGCATGAGATTGGAAAAGCCATCTTCGGCGCTTCCTATGACAGAACGGGTAAGGTAGTTCTGGCGGACGGAACCGAGATCAACGATATCCCGACTGCAATTAAACACAGTATCGCGTATACTTCCAAGGATCGTGACAATGAGTCCGTAGTCCTGAATCAGAGCATCGGCGACAACATCTGTCTGCCCTCGCTGGATGAGCTGGCTGGTAAAACCCACATGCTCAGCGATAAGAAACTGAAGGAGTTCTCCAACAAGTTCGCGAAGCAGATGTCCGTCAAGATGGTCAATGTGGACCAGTTTGTATCCGATCTGTCCGGCGGTAATAAGCAGAAAGTTGTACTGGCCAGATGGATTGGAAAGGATTCCGACATCGTCGTGCTGGACAGCCCCACACGAGGAATTGATATTAAGGTAAAACAGGATATCTATCAGCTGATGAACCAGATGAGAAAGAACGGAAAATCTATCATCATGATTTCCGAGGAGCTGATGGAGCTGATTGGTATGTGCGACCGTATCATAATCATGAAGGACGGTAAGCTCAGCGGCGAGCTGGAGAGAAGTCCGGAGCTGGATGAGAACAGTCTGATTACGATGATGGTATAAGGAGGCAGTTATGGAGAATCAAGTAAAGACAAATACAGAACAGAAAGAGCAGCAGCTCAAAAAATTATCAAAGATGTCGATGATCCGCGCCCTTCTGCCGATCGCAGGACTGATTGTAGTATTCCTGGTATTCAACGTTCTGACCAACTTCAGAATGATGAATAACATGTCTCTTGTACTTTCTCAGGTATATGTTACAATGATCGCGGCAACAGGCGTATTCTTTATCATGACCATGGGCGGCCTGGACTTCTCCCAGGGCTCTATCCTGGGTATCGCATCCATCGTAGTATGTATGCTGTCCAAAATCAGCATCCCGCTGGCTATCGTAGGCGGTATTGCTGCAGGCGCGGCTATCGGGGCCATCAACGGATACTTCTATGTATGCCGGAAAATTAAATCATTCATCGTAACGATTTGTACCATGTTCCTGTTCAGAGGCTTTATCAAGTACCTGACCACCAATGCGCCGGTCACCGGCTCCGCGCTGCTTATCAACTATGACAGCACAGCGCTGAAGGTTATCTGCACCGTAGTGGTTTTGGTTATCGGTTTTGTACTGTTCCGTTTCACCAAGTTCGGAACCTATTTAAAGGCCATCGGAGCAGGCGAGAAGGCGGCTATGTTCTCAGGTATCCGTACAGATAAGATGAAGTTTCTCATCTATGTGCTGGCAGGCGCCATCACCGGTTTCGCCGCATTCATCAACGTTATCAAGGTCGGTTCTGTAACCTCTTCCGGCGGAAATCAGCTGGAGACACAGATCCTGATTGCGCTGGTACTGGGCGGCATGCCGATCTCCGGCGGCGCGAAGGTAAGATTTGAGAATATTATTGTAGGTTCTCTGCTTTACATTGTGCTGAACAGCGGACTGACCATGATGGGCTTCTCCACACAGATGATGCAGCTGATTCAGGGCGTTGTATTCCTGGTATTCGTGGCTGTATTCGCGGACCGTCAGTCTCTGCAGGTTATCAAATAAATCATTACGGCGGAAATACGAGACAAAAGGCGGGGGACAGATATGTCAAAAAAAGGAAGCGCACACAGCCAGGATCTGCTGAAATATCAGAAATTGTATAACTGGTGCAGAACGCTGATTACGAGTGGAGTCATCAAAAATAAAGATAAATTTCCCTCGGAAAATATTCTGCAGAAAAAGTTCGGGTATTCCCGGCAGACTGTACGGACGGCGCTGAATCAGCTTGAGGAGGACGGTCTGATCGTCCGCGTCAAGGGAAGCGGAACCTATGTATCTTATGAAAATAAAAATGAGGATAAGGGAAAGCCGCGGGTTGGACTGATTCTGAGCTATTTTTCCGATTATCTGTTCCCGAGAGTATACGACGGAATTGAATCCGTCATGACGGAAAAGGGTTATGAAATTGATGTGGCGGTGACGAAAAACCGTTTGAATGATGAGGCTATGTATCTGGAAGGACTGCTCTCCAGCAACCTTTCCGGGCTCATCATAGAGGGAACGCGTTCCAGCTTCCCAAACCCGAATATCCGTCTCTACAATGAGATTCGAAAGAGAAACATACCGACTCTGTTCATCCATAATCACTATCCGAACCAGAAGTTTGACAGTGTGGAAATGTCGGATGCCCGGGCGGGCTACGAGGCAGCGAAAATTCTGATTCAGAACGGCCACCGGAGAATCGGAGGCATTTTCAAATACGATGATATGCAGGGGATGGAACGCTATAAGGGTTTCATTGAGTGCCTGTCGGATTATGGCGTAAAGTTTGACGACGATTGGATTCGCTGGTATTCCACCAAGGATATGGAGGAGAAGCTGAGCAAGAAGGGGCTGATGCGGATGTACCGCAGAACCAAGGACTGCACGGCAATGATTCTCTATAACGACGAGGTGGCCGAGCACTATATGGAATTCCTGGAGGACAGAGGTCTGAAGGTACCGGATGATATGTCACTGATTTCTTTCGATGACGCGGAGCTGGCCCAGAGCGGGGATGTGAAGGTGTTATCGGTCGTCCATCCCAAATACAATCTGGGACGTGTCACAGCACGGAATCTGCTCCGCATGATGGAGGATCCGGACTGGCAGAAAAAAAACTATTCTCACCGTTTCCCGGTTACGTTTAACGACGGAAATTCGGTCAGGGATATACGCGGCCAGGATTAAACCCTGACGCGCGGGAACATGAAAGTTGGTAAATATTTCAGGAGGTAAAGAGAAATGAAAAAACTTTATTTTGTAGTAGGTTCTCAGGATCTGTACGGCGAAGAGTGCCTGAAGCAGGTAGCGGCAGACGCCCGTGAGATGGCAGAGTTCCTGAATGAGAAGCTGGAAGGAATCGCGGCAGTGGAAGTACTTCCCACCGTAGAGACCTCTGAGATTTGTATCGAGGATATGCGTAAAGCGTCCTGTGACGATGACTGCATCGGCGTCATTACCTGGATGCACACCTTCTCCCCGGCCAAGATGTGGATCAAGGGACTGCAGGAGCTTAGAAAGCCCATGCTTCACCTGCACACACAGGCCAATGAGAAGCTTCCGTATGACGACATCGATATGGACTTCATGAACCTGAACCAGGCAGCACACGGCGACCGTGAGTTTGGCTTCATCGTAGCAAGAATGGGTATTCCCCATGAGGTGGTTGCAGGATACTATAAGCATGACGACGTAGTAGCGAAGATCAAGAGATTCGCGCAGGTAGCAAAGGCTATCAACTACTCCAAGTCCCTGAAGGTAGCTTCCTTCGGAAATAACATGAGACATGTGGCAGTTACCGACGGCGATCGTGTAGAGAGCCAGATCAAATATGGCTGGGAGTGCAACTACTATGCGCTGGGCGATGTGGTAGACATCATCAATGAGGTAACAGAAGAAGAAATCGACGCGAAGATGAAGGAGTATACGGATAAGTATACCATGGAGACAGACCGTATTGATTCTGTTCGCGAGCAGGCAAAATACGAGGTTGGCTTCGAGAAGTTCCTGAAAGAGAACGGCATCGGCGCATTTGCGGACACCTTCCAGGATCTGCACGGCCTGAAGCAGCTTCCGGGTATCGCGGCACAGAACCTGATGGGCAAGGGCGTTGGCTTCGGACCGGAGGGAGATTATAAGATTGCAGCTCTGTCCGCAGTTCTGATGCAGATGGCAGAGGGACGCGAGGGAGCAACCGGTTTCATCGAGGACTACACCTATGACCTGACCGAGGGTCAGGAGCTGGAGCTGGCTTCCCATATGCTGGAGGTTCCGGTAGCCTTTGCTGCTACAAAGCCGGAGATCGACGTGCTTCCGCTTGGTATCGGCGGAAAAGAGGATCCCGCAAGACTGATCTTTGACGGTGTAACCGGAGACGGAATCCAGGTAACCATGGTAGACATGGGCGACCGCTTCCGCATCATCTGCGCGGACATCGAGCTTGTAAAACAGCCGAAGCCCATGCCGAAGCTGCCGGTAGCCAGAATTATGTACCGTCATAAACCGAACTTCGCCATCGGTACCGCAGCATGGTGCTACGCAGGCGGCGCTCACCACTCCGTAGTATCCACCGCGCTGACCAGAGACGACATTGCCATGTTCGCCCGCCTGACCGGCACCGAGCTTGTCACCATTGGTGAAGACACCACAGAAGCAGATCTTCAGAAATTTTTCATGAAATAAATAACAGGCAATACGATTAGAACCCATATTGCAGGAAACGCCGCCGGATCCGGGAGGATTCGGCGGCGTTTCTGATTTGCGCTCTATCCTTGTAAAGTACCGCCCGGATGTGCTATAATAGGAACATTAGAAAGCAGACAAAATAAAAAAGTATAGAGGAAAATGAGATGAAAAGAAAGGTTCATTTAAAAGGCCGCCTGAAACGGTACGTGCAGTGGCCGATTCTGATGAGCATTCTGCTTCTGGTGATGAATCTCTGTATGTATCCCATATCGGTGAAAGCCGGTGTGGCCATGAGCGTATTTGTGCTGGTGTATATCGTGATTGTGACGGTGCTGTATGTGCAGAACCGGGCGCAGATCTACGGGGAGCTGGTGTCCTTCGCGACCCAGTACGGGCAGATACAGAGAAAGCTCTTGAAGGAGCTGGCGATTCCCTACGCATTGTTGGATGAGGACGGAAAAGTGCTGTGGGCCAACAGCGCGTTTTTCGCGGCCAGTGAGAAGGGAAAAAAGAATCTGCGGAAATCCATCACCTACTTCTTTCCGGAGTTTACCGTAGATTTGCTTCCGGAGGATGATTTCGAGGATACCCGGACCGTGCGGTTTTCTGCGGAGGAACGGGATTACCGTGCGGACGTGCGCAGAGTGTATCTCGATCACATCATGGAGGACAATACCTTCGTGGATGTGGAGGAGGATGACAGCTACCTGATCGCGGTGTATCTCTTTGATGAGACCGAGATGAACAAGTACATCCGTATGATCAAGGAGCAGCGGCTGGTGGCCGGATTGATTTACCTGGACAATTACGATGAGGCGCTGGACACTGTAGAGGAAGTCCGCCGGTCTCTTCTGGTGGCGCTGGTAGATCGAAAGATCAACAAGTATATCTCATCCTTCGGCGGTATCGTAAAGAATATTGAGAAGGATAAGTACTTTGTAGCCATTCAGGAGAAGGATCTGCCTGTCATGCGGGAAAATAAGTTTGAGCTTCTTCAGGATGTGAAGACGGTCAATATCGGAAATGAAATGGCTGTCACCTTAAGTATGGGCTTCGGCTGTGCCGGCAAGACCTTTGCGGAGAATTACGAGTTTGCACGGATTGCTATTGATTTGGCGCTGGCCCGCGGCGGCGATCAGGTTGTTATCCGGGAGGGCGAGAAGATCTCCTATTTCGGCGGCAAGACCCAGCAGGTGGAGAAGACCACCCGTGTGAAGGCCCGTGTGAAAGCCCACGCGCTGCGTGAGTTCATTGAGAGCCGCGATAAGGTCATGGTTATGGGACACCGCCAGACTGACGCAGATTCCTTCGGCGCGGCCATCGGTATCTACCGGGCGGCCAAGGTGCTGGGGAAACGGGCTTATGTAGTGCTGAATGAGGTGACCACCTCCGTCCGTCCCATGAAATCCTGCTTCGAGGATAACCCGGTCTACGAGCCGGATATGTTCTTAAGCAGCGAGCAGGCCATCGAAATGATTGACCGGAATACGGTTCTCGTAGTAGTCGATACGAACCGGCCCAGCTATACCGAGTGTCCGGAGCTTCTGACCCGGACGCCCACCATCGTAGTGCTGGATCATCATCGTCAGACCAACGAGCAGATTGAAAATGCGGTGCTTTCCTATATCGAGCCCTACGCGTCTTCCGCTTGTGAAATGGTAGCGGAGATCCTGCAGTATTTTGACGAAGGATTGAAAATCAAGGCGGTGGAGGCGGACTGTCTCTACGGCGGTATCATCATCGACACAAATAATTTCACCAGCAAGACAGGCGTGCGGACCTTCGAGGCTGCGGCGTTTCTGCGTCGGTGCGGAGCGGATGTGACCCGTGTCCGCAAGATGTTCCGGAACGACATGACCGAATACAAGGCCAGAGCCGAGGCGGTGCGCCATGCGGAGCTATACCACGGCTTTGCTATCGCCATCTGTCCCAATGAGAATCTGGAAAGTCCCACCATCGTGGGCGCCCAGGCAGCCAATGAGCTGCTGGACATCAATGGCGTCAAAGCGTCCGTTGTACTGACGGACTATCAGCATAAGACTTATGTGAGCGCCCGTTCTATCGACGAGGTGAATGTGCAGCTTCTGGCAGAGCGGATGGGCGGCGGCGGCCACCTGAATATGGCCGGTGCCCAGCTGGACTGTGGCGTGGAGGAAGCGCTGGAGATTGTGAAGCACACCATTGACAAGCTGCATGAGGAAGGAGAATTTTAAAATGAAAGTAATTTTGATTGAAGATGTAAAGTCCCTGGGTAAGAAGGGACAGTTAGTAGATGTAAACGACGGCTACGCAAGAAACTTCATTCTGGCGAAGAAGCTGGGACTGGAGGCGACTCCGAAGAATTTAAATGACCTGAAGCTTAAGAAAGCCAATGACGAGAAGGTGGCGAAAGAGATTTACGAGGAGGCTAAGGCTTTCGGTGAGCGCCTGAAGGAGATGGAGGTCAACGTAACGATTAAGACCGGCGAGGGCGGCAAGATCTTCGGTTCCGTATCCTCCAAGGAGATCGCGGAAGCGGCAAAGGCGCAGCTTGGCATCGAACTGGATAAGAAGAAAATGGTTCTTCCGAGCCCGATCAAGGTGCTGGGGACTACCATGGTTCCGATTAAGCTGCACCCGAAGGTAACCTCTGAACTGAAAGTGAATGTAAGAGAAGCATAAGATGGAAGAAGCAATCATCAAACGAGTGATGCCCCACAGTATCGAGGCGGAGCAGTCGGTCATCGGTTCCATGCTTATGGATCGGGAGGCCGTGCTGGTGGCGTCAGAGATACTGGCCGGCGAGGATTTCTACCAGCGGCAGTATGGCGTAGTCTTTGACGCTATGGTGGATCTGTTCAGCCGGGACGAGCCGGTGGATCTGGTGACCCTGCAGAACGAGCTGCGGGCCCGGGATGTGCCGGAGGAGGTCAGCAGCATGGAATTCGTCCGGGAAATTCTGGAGCGGGTTCCCACTTCGGCTAATGTAAAATATTACGCCAATATCGTGGCAGAGAAATCCACCCTGCGCAAACTGATCCGTCTGAACGATGAGATCAACAACCTGTGCTACGCCGGTACCGAGCCTCTGGAAAATGTGCTCGATCAGACCGAGAAAAAGGTCTTTGACCTGGTACAGCGACGGAACGCGGGCGATTTCGTGCCCATTAAGCAGGTAGTGCTGAATGCCATTGAGAAGATCGAGATCGCGTCCCGCACCAAGGGAAATGTGACCGGTATCGCCACCGGATTTAAGGATCTGGACTACCAGACATCCGGTTTCCAACCCTCGGACCTGATTCTGATCGCGGCCCGTCCGTCTATGGGAAAGACGGCGTTTGTTCTGAATATCGCCCAGTATATGGCCTTCCGAAGCGGCGAGACTGTCGCTATCTTCAGCCTGGAGATGTCCAAGGAGCAGCTGGTAAACCGACTTCTTTCCATGGAGTCCGGTGTAGACGCCCAGAAGCTCCGAAACGGTAATCTGTCCGATACAGACTGGGAACGCCTGGTAGAAGGCGCCGAGGGCGTAGCCCGTTCCAATCTGATTATCGACGACACGCCTGGTATCACCCTGGCAGAGCTTCGTAGCAAGTGCCGCAAGTACAAGCTGGAGAATAAGCTGGGAATTATCATGATCGACTACCTGCAGCTCATGTCCGGCGGAGGACGCTCCTCTGATTCCAGACAGCAGGAGATTTCGGATATTTCCCGAGGACTAAAGAGCCTGGCCCGTGAGCTGAACGTGCCGGTGGTGGCTCTGTCTCAGCTTAGCCGAGCCGTGGAACAGCGTCCCGATCATCGGCCCATGCTTTCCGACCTGCGTGAGTCGGGAGCCATCGAGCAGGACGCCGATATGGTTATGTTCCTGTACCGTGATTCCTACTATAATAAGGACACGGAAATGAAGAACCTGGCTGAGGTCATCGTGGCCAAGCAGAGAAACGGTCCCATCGGCACCATTAACCTGCTGTGGATGCCCGAGTACACTACGTTTAAGAACTTCAAGCCGGGCCCGCCCATGTAGGAGCGTAAGTCCGGAGATTCTGTACCGGCTTAAAATATAGGAAAAATAGACTGCGATTCCGTACAGAGCGAACGCATATTTACAGAAAAACAAAAATATTTTTGAAATATAATTTATAACAAAAATATTTTCAAATTGGATGATGAATTCACGGAAGATACAGAAAAAGTAACTTGAACCCCCTGCGTCCTCTATGATAAGATATAGAAAATCGCGTAGGAAGTAAAACAGTGGAATGTCAACGGAGACAGCCGGATACAGGCTGTCTCCGTTTTTTATGTAACGAAAAATTCCTGTTATATAAAAAGGCCTTCCGAGCAGGAGTCTTTCCTGTATGTGGAACTTCGGAAAATTAGCGCGCGTGAGGAGGAAGAGTCTATGATTGAAATGATTACCAATGTAAATAGTGCAGTCAATAATGTGGTATGGGGCTGGCCCGCACTGATTCTGCTGGGCTTTACGGGAGTGCTGATGACCAGTATGACTGGATTTTTCCAGCTGTCCCATCTGGGGCACTGGCTGAAGAATACGATCGGATCCATTTTCAGCGACCGGAATATCACAAGGCACACGGAGGATCGCAGCATCTCCCAGTTCCAGTCCCTGTGTACAGCACTGGCGGCTACGGTCGGTACCGGCAATATCGTCGGTGTGGCGGGAGCCATCGCGGTCGGCGGACCGGGCGCGGTATTTTGGATGTGGCTCATCGCGTTCTTTGGCATGATGACCAACTACTCCGAGAATGTCCTGGGTATCCTGTACCGGCGGAAAAACAGCAAGGATGAATGGGCCGGCGGCGCCATGTATTATCTGAAGGACGGCCTGGGAGAAAGGAAGGGCTGTAAGAAACTGGGTGCAGGCCTGGCGGTTCTGTTCTCCTGCTTTTGCCTGCTGGCTTCTTTCGGTATCGGCAACATGAGCCAGGTCAACTCCATGGTCAGCAATGTGTATACAGCCTTCGGTATCCCAAAGCTGGCCACCGGCATCTTCCTTTTCGTGGCAGTATCCCTGGTAGTAATCGGTGGCCTGAAGCGAATCGCGGCAATTACCGAGAAAGTGGTTCCCTTCATGGTGCTGCTGTATCTGCTGGGTACGCTGGTGATCATCGGTATGAACATTTCCACGATTCCGGCGGTGTTTGTATCAATCTTTAAGGGCGCGTTTGCTATGAAATCCGTGGGCGGCGGCATCGTCGGCTCCGGTATCGCCCTGGCCATGAAAATGGGTATGAAGCGAGGCGTATTTTCCAACGAGGCAGGTCTTGGTTCTTCGGTTATGGTACATTCCAGCTCCAATGTAAAGGAACCGGTGCGCCAGGGTATGTGGGGCATCTTTGAGGTGTTCGCGGATACAATTATTGTATGTACGCTGACGGCGCTGACGATTCTTAGCTCCGGTGCGCTGGATCTGACCACAGGCCAGCTGACCGGCGAGGCCGCGGCCATCGAGTCCAGCGCTCTGGTGAGCTACGCCTTCGGCAATCATTTCGGTTTTCTGGGTTCCGCTTTTGTGGCCGTTGCGATTCTGCTGTTTGCCTACTCCACAGTGCTTGGCTGGAGCCATTACGGCGCGACCGCCTGCGAGTATCTGATCGGTACCGGCGCGACGAAGATTTACCGGATGGTCTTTGCAGTTGTTGTTCTGGCGGGCTCTGTGATGAAGGCACAGCTGGCGTGGGATATTTCCGATACCTTTAACGGCCTGATGATGCTTCCGAACCTGATAGGCGTTATCACCCTGTCGCCGGTGGTTATGCGCTGTACGAAGAATTATGTGGCGCGAAATCTGCACTGCAAGGATGTGGAGCCTATGCTCTCCATGTTCCCGGAGATTCAGAAAATGCAGGAGGAGGCGTTAAAGGAGGAGCTGCGTGAGGACGCGGATGCTGCGGCGAAGGCCTATGGAGAAGCATCAGATTCTGTCGTAAAGGGCTAGAAAATTTCCAAAATATGGTTGAAATTTCTTCTGAATCTGTTATACTGTTGAATATGGAAAAATATTACATTTCCATAGGACGAAAACCGGCAAAGTGACAGGGGAGGAAGAGCCATGAGCGAGACACGCTATATGATTTCCGACGCTTCCAGGCTGGTGGACGTGGAAGCGCATGTGCTGCGATATTGGGAAGAGGAACTGGGGCTTCCCATCGGGCGCAATGAGATGGGCCACCGTTACTATACAGAGGAAGATATCCGGTTATTCCGGCATATTAAAGGACTGAAGGATGGCGGGGTGCAGCTGAAGGCGATTAAGCAGCTGCTTCCGGAGCTGGAAAAAGGGGACGTGAAGCTGGAGGGTCTGCTGGCCCGGGCCAGCGGGATTCCGGTATCCGCAGACGGCGATACGGCCAGAGAAGAGAGGATGCAGCAGTTTCAGTGCATTATGAGCCGTCTGATTGCGGAGGCGCTGGAGGATCACACCGAAAAGATGGGCTGTGAAATCAGCACCCAGGTCAGCGGCCAGGTGATTAAGGAGATGGATTATCTGCTCCGCATGAAGGAGGAGCGTGAGGACGAGCGCTTCCGCCGTCTGGATGAAACCATCCGTAATTCCCAGAAAAGCCGCAAGGAAAAGGCGGCTATTGCAAAAGAAGAAAAGCGAAAATGGAATTTTTTCGGACAGAAAAAGGGACAGGCCGTGTAGGTCTGTCCCCTTCGTTTCTGCTCTTTGTCAGATTACTCTGCGCTGATAGCACCGTGCGGGCACTCTGCCTCGCAAGTACCGCAATCCAGACATGCGTCTGCATCGATTACGTACTTTCCGTCTCCCTCGCTGATAGCCTCAGCCGGACAGACAGCTGCACATGCGCCACAATCCTGACAGTCGTCACCAATTACATAAGCCATGATGTAAATCCTCCTTTTATTATCCTGCAGGACGGAAACTCCGTTCACAGGTGATATATGTTGTTAGTATCGCCAAAAGGCGATAGCCTTGTACAGGTGTATTTTATAATAAATGTGTAGAATATACAAGTGAAAAATCTATAAACTTGGCATTGTATCGAAAATTACACAAAAAAATCCTTGCAAAATACTCGGAATTCGATTATAATAGTACCGCTATACATGAATAATACCGTCGCATGGCGGTAACGATACTGAGTATTATAAGGAGGAAATTCAAATGGCACAGGTAAATAAGGATATGCTGATTGCTGATGTACTGAAGACAGACGAGAACATGGCAGGGATCCTGATGCGCGAGGGTATGCACTGCGTAGGATGTCCGGCACACCAGATGGAGTCTCTGGGCGAGGCTGCTATGGTTCACGGCATTGACCCGGATACACTGGTAGCAAGACTGAACGCATTTCTGGAAGCAAGCCAGGCGTAAGGGTCGGCGGATATATAAGAAATATGAGACACTGTAGCGGATGTTACAGTGTCTTTTCTTATGTAATAGGAAATTCCGATGGAATCCCCTATTACATAAAAAACATTATCGCACTGCGGCGGAGAGGTAGTATGTCGCTTAGGCGACCCGCCGTAGGCGGAGAATCCTGCGTAGCAGGATTCTATTTCCCGGGAATTTATTTTACAAATTTTTAAGAAAATCGGTCCTTCGTTTTTCTTGACGTGACAACCCGGCCTGACATATAATGAATCCAGATTCTGACCGACTGGTCGGTCGGAAATTCGATTAAGAGGAGGAAAACCATGAAAAATAAGAGCGTACTGGCGCTGGGTCTTGTGCTGACTATGAGTGTATCTATGGTAGGCTGCGGCAGCAGCAAGAAGACCGAAACAGAAAAGGTAAATGTGGAAGTACAGACGCCCCAGAGCGGGGAAGTTACTTTGGATACTGATTACATAGGAAGCGTCTCCCCGGAGCAGCAGGTCTATGTGGTGCCGCTGGTATCCGGAACCGTGACCCAGGTGAATTATTCCGTGGGTGATACGGTAAAGGAAGGCGATGTGCTGTTCAAGATCGATGACGAGGCGGCACAGCTTCAGATGGACAACGCTAAGGCGACCTACAGCCAGGCCCAGGCCGGCGTCAACGTGGCGACAGGTGGTTCCAGGCATCTGCAGAATTATCAGACCGAGCAGGGCATCGATACCATGGAGGATAACCTGGATAAGGTGCGGGACAGCATCAAGGATATGGAGAGCCAGATCAGTGAGTTGGGTGATAAGGAAACACAGCTCAGTCAGGCGGTGACCGGAGCCAAGGCCCAGGCAGACGCGGCAACCCAGGCACTTGCCCAGGAACAGGTAAAGCTGGATAACTTAAATGCGGAATTAAAAGCCATTCAGAATCCGGGAAAGGATGAAAATGATGTCGATATTCCGGTAGATACAGCAGCAGAGGCGGCCAAGAAAGTGGAGATTCAGGCTCAGGAGCTGGAAGTAGCCCGAGCAAAATTAGCAGCGACTACTGCAGATGGAAAGCTTTCAGACGCCCAGTCCGGCCTCTCTCAGGTCCAGTCCGGTAAATCCCAGCTGGAAAGCGCCCTGGAGAGCACCAAGAGCCAAAAAGAGACTCTGAAAGACAATCTGAAAACGACAGAGAAAACATATGAGATCACCAAAAATGAGGTCTATCCCCAGACCGATGCCACCTATTCCGCACAGCTGGCCCAGGCCAATGTAGCCCTGGAGTCCGCCCAGTATCAGCTGGATATGTACACCGTCAAGGCACCCATTTCCGGTCAGATCGAATCCATTTCCGTAGAGAAGGATTCCATGGCTTCTGCGGGCAGCCCGGCCTATGTCATTTCCAATAAGGATTCGATGACTGTTACCTTCAATGTGGCAGAGAAGGCCAAGAATGAGCTGCAGGTGGGCGACGCCATTGAGGTAGAGCGAAATGGCGAAACCTTTGCCGGAACCATCACGGAGGTGGGAACCATGGCAGGACCGCAGACCCGTCTTTTCCAGGTAAAAGCTTCTGTCATCGGATCCGGAGATAAGCTGCCCAGCGGCGTGTCCGTCAAGGTGCATGCTACCACCCAGAGGGAAGAGAGCAGCCTGGTGATTCCCTATGACGCGATTTATTTCTCCGCAGGCAGCGCCTATGTGTATTGTGTGGAGGACGGAAAGCTTGTGAAAACCCCGATTACCGTGGGCCTGATGAATGATAACGAGGCGGTTGTGGCGGACGGATTAAACGGGGAAAGCCAGGTCGTAACTACCTGGTCCTCCAAGCTTAGAGACGGCGCAGAGGTTGTGGTGAAAACAGAGGCGGAGGATGCGGAATAAATGAGTCTGACAAAATTTTCCTTAAAAAGACCGGTCACGACCCTTCTGGTTGTCCTTGCGCTGGCAGTATTCGGTATCTCGTCCCTTCTGGGCCTGAGACTGGAGCTGATGCCGGATATGGATATGCCGGTGATGATGGTTATGACCATTTATCCGGGAGCGGATCCGGAATCCGTAGAGGAGCTGGTAAGCTCTGAGATAGAAGGCAAGGTGGGAGCCTTAAGCGGTGTGGATTCCGTTACCACCTATTCCCAGGAGAACAGTTCCATGGTTCTCCTGCAGTATGATTACAGTGTGGATACCAACGACGCGTATCTGGATCTGCGCGCGGCGCTGGATTCGGTGGAGCGTTCTCTGCCGGATGACTGCCAGAGCCCCATCGTTATGAAAATGGATATCAATTCCATGCCCAGTATGATGTATTCCTTAAGCACCACCGATGGCAGCGACGTTCTCTCCCTGGCCAATGATGAGATTGTGCCGGAGCTGAAGGCGGTAAGCTCGGTGGCCAGCGTGGAGGTCAGCGGCGGTCGTGAGAATTATATCCAGGTGAAGCTGGACGAGGAGGCCATGAATCAGTATGGCCTGACTATGAGCAGCATCGCCCAGTTTATCGCGACCACAGATTTTACAGTCCCCATCGGCTCCCTGGAGCAGGGTACGCAGTCCATCAGCGCCATCAGCACGGCGGATGTGACCACGGTAGAGGATCTGCGGGAGATTCCGTTGTTTACCGCTACCGGCAGTATGATTCACCTGTCGGATGTGGCGGACGTGCAGTGGTCCCAGAAGGATCCGGACAGCATCAGCCGTTATAATGGCGAGGAAACCCTGACGGTCAGCGTTACCAAGAACCAGAGCGCAAGTACCCTGGGAGTAGTGCGGGACGTCAGAAAGACCATGGAGCGGCTGCAGAAGGAGCATCCGGGACTGGTGGCGACAGCCTCCTACGACGCGTCGGATATGATTCTTCTGGCTGTAAAATCAGTAGGAAGCACGCTGCTCATGGGTGTCATCCTGTCTATGCTGGTGCTGTTTATTTTCTTCGGCGACGGGAAGGCCAGCCTGATTGTAGGAAGCGCCATGCCCATCTCCCTGTTGGTGACGGTGATTGTCATGGCCGTGGCAGGCTTTTCACTGAATATCATTACGCTGGGTGCGTTGGTGATTGCCATCGGTATGATGGTAGACAGTTCCAGTGTGGTACTGGAGAGCTGTTTCCGGGCGAAGGATAAAAAGCCGGGCTTTCGGGAGGCTGCGGAAATCGGTACCAGAGGCGTGGCAGGCTCTATCGTGGCTTCTACGATTACCACAGTCGTGGTATACCTGCCTCTGTGTATCCAGACCGGACTGACCGGACAGATCTTCGGACAGCTGGGCTATACGATTATCATCGCCATGCTGGCGTCTCTGATTTCCGCACTGACTCTGGTTCCCCTGTTTTTCTGTATCTTCAAGCCGCAGGAGAAAAAGGAACTGAAGCTGAACGGATTTCTGGATAAGGTTAAGGAGAAATATGACAGGCTGGAGCGGAAGCTCTTACATAAGAAGAAGCTGAGCGTTCTGGTGGCGGTGGTGCTGTTAGTTATGTCCTTCGGTCTGGTGAGTCTGATGAAGGTGGAGCTGATGCCGGCCATGGACGAGGGAACCATTTCCGTGGCGGCTGCCTTCCGCAGCGGTACCAAAGCAGAAGAAGTAGATAAAAAAATGCAGGAGATCGAGGCTATGGTGGCGGCCCATGAGGATGTGGACAGCTATACCCTGACTTCCTCCAAGGGATCCGGAACCATTTCCGTTAATCTGAAGGAGGATCGGAAGATGTCCAGCCAGGAGGTGGCTGATGAGTGGCTGGAGGAGACGAAGGATATGACCGGCGTACAGCTGGATATCACCGTCAGCAGCCAGATGTCTACCATGATGCTCACGTCAAGCGGCGGAAGCGTAACCCTGGCTTCAACCAATCTGGACGATCTGAAGGAAGCGGTTTCTGCCCTTCAGGAAAAGGCCTGGAATATTCCGGGCGTGTTGAACGTATCCTCGGATGCCGGTGAAGGCGCTACCCAGATCCGGGTGGTAATTGATCCGTTGGACGCTATGGCCCACGGTATGACGCCCATACAGGCAGCAGGGGGGCTCTACAGTATGATCAGCGGAACCGAGGCTATGACCATTACGTCAAATGGCGAGGAATACAGTGTCATGCTGGAGTATCCGGAAGGCACCTACACAAAGGCGAGCGCGCTTCTGGACGCCTCCGTCGGCGGCGTACCCCTGTCTGAGATGGCGACGCTTCAATATACCGATTCCCAGCAGACCGTCATGAAACAGGACGGAAAATACACCACCACCATTACCGCCTCCTGTGTCTCAGAGGATACGGACGCAGTGGACGCGGCGCTGGATAAGCTGGTGGCAGATACAAAGCTTCCGGATTCTGTGGAACAGACCAAGGACACCATGGACGAGATGATGACAGAGACCTTTACGGCCATCGGCAAGGCGATTGCAGCAGCAGTGTTCCTGGTATTCCTGGTTATGGCCATGCAGTTTGAATCTCCGAAGTATTCCCTGATGGTCATGCTGAGCATCCCCTTCAGCCTGATTGGTTCCTTTGGACTTCTCTTTCTGTCCGGACAGTCGCTGACTATGATTTCCATGATGGGTATCATGATGCTGGTGGGTATCGTGGTAAATAACGGTATCCTGTATGTGGACGGTGTCCATGCCCTGATGAATGAGGAAGGACTGGGACTGGAGGACGCGCTGATTGAAAGCGGAAAGACGAGACTCCGGCCGATTCTGATTACTACGCTGACTACCGTTATTTCCATGATTCCCATGTCTCTGGGACTGGGAACCGGAACGGAAATGATGCAGAGCATGGGTATCATTATCATCGGCGGTCTGACTGCCTCTACGATTCTGATTCTTTTGTTAATGCCGGTATTCTATCTGATGGCTTACGGAAATAAAAAAGAAAAGGGGCCGAAAAAACCGCGGAAATGGAGGCTTAGAAAGCATGGAACTGCAGAAAACGAAGTCAATGCCTGAGCTGAAGCCCAAGGTAAAGGCCCTCTACGATGCAGTCCTGGAGCTTCTGAATGAAAATGCGGACGTCAATGCCCTGACCGTGGCGGATATTACGAAGCGTGCCGGTATCGGTAAGGGAACGGCCTACGATTATTTCAGCTGTAAAGAAGAAATCATTGCGGGAGCCATTATCTACGACGCCCGGACCCAGGGTGAGGAGAACTGGGAAAGACTGGAAAATATTCCGGGCTTTGAAGAAAAGATCTGCTATTGCTTTCACTGGGTGGCAGAGTGTGTGCAGGAGCAGCGGGCATTTGCCAGGTTTCTGTTCCTGTCGGCCCATCCGGGAGCGGCTAAGGACGATATTATGAAGAAGCTGCAGAGCATGCTTGCGGAAAGCAAGCAGTGCGGCGATATGGGGCCCATGATGATTCTGGGAAAGCTGTGTGACTGCGGCATGCGGGAATGCTATATCCGGAAGGGGCTCCCGAAGCAGGCGGCGGTGTATATGCTGCTTGGCAGCCTGACCTCTCTGGTGATGTATCTGGGAGAGGAAAACCGGACCGGGGATTTCTGCCCGGAGGAGATGGGAAGTTATCTGTGCGAGGGCTTCCTGCAGGCGGTGAAATAAGGGCAAAATAATAGAAGAAAGAAAACGGTCTGTGCTTTACTGTCACGGACCGTTTTGCTATAATAGAACCAGTGGTTTTACAATAAAATTTTAGCATCGCAGATGCAGCAGGAGGTATGAGGTATGCTTTTGGAAAAACTGGAGCAGGAGGGTATCAAGAAGGAGCTGGAAGCCCTCGGATACAACTGTGAGGAGATCTTCGGTGGCCTGAAGGAGGAGACGGACCGGCTGTACGCGTCCTATTCCTGGCAGAAGATTCCCTGTACGGTAGAAGGAATCCGGGAGTATGTGATTCACGCAGTTCCGCCGAAGGAGCTTCGGGAGAAGGACTATCCCTGGGAGGAGTGGTTTATCCAGTTCGACGAACCGGTACACCACGTACTGTTTATGCACGATCAGGAGATCTGCAATGCGGAAGCGCCGATTCCGGAGGGAGATACACAGCATCCGGCGGAGATTTGCGGAAGAACCTGGTACTATTACGACGATAAGAACAGCTATCCGCATTTTGCGGGAAAGGCAGAGCCCCGATAGGGCCCTGCCTTTTTCTTAAGAAATTCAAAAGATTCTTAAAAAACCCGGTATCTTCTTGAACTCACTGGAATATAATGCTAGAGTATGATTTAGTATCCCATCCGCTGTGGAGGGGGAAATGACAGGAAGCAGCAGCGAAAGAGGAGAGATTTTATGAAAAAGAATAACGGAGGAATCCGGACGGTGATTACGGCGGGCATTTTGCTGGTATTGGTGATCGCGGTAGCCTGGACACTGAAGCAGAAGAAAGCGGACGCGTCTGCAGATGCGGAAATTAAGATAGAGACGCCTGGCGAAGCTGACGATGCGCCAGAGGAACCGGTGACAGAGGTGACGGAGACGCCAACAGAGGCGGAGCCGACGGCAGATCCGTCCGCAGCCGATGAGGCTGCGCGTCAGGAGCAGGAGAAAAGTACTTTTGTGACAGATTATGAGAGTGAACCATTGTTATCTGCCACACCAATTAAATATCTTAGCCTGGAAGTGGGCGGAACGGACGGGGAGATTCGTCTGAACTGGATGTCGCCCAGCAGCAGTGCCGGACAGGTCAGCTGGTACACGGTGCAGAATGGTGATTTGCAGATGGTGACGGCTGATTGCAGCTCGTCCCGGACTATGCCGGGATATTATGTAAACAAAGCAACTGTGACCGGACTTCAGCCGGGCATGACTTATGCATATAAAGTAGGAAATGACGCGGGCGGCTGGTCTCCGGAATACCGGTACACCGTGCCGGAAGGCGATACAAAGGAAGGGTTTACTTTCCTGGTGACTTCCGACGCGCAGATTGGTCAGGATCAGTATCAGGAGGAAGAGGTCAGCATCGAGGACTGGGACAAGGTGGTGACCCGGCTTACCAGATATGTGCCGGAAGCGCAGTTCCTGGTGCATACGGGCGATCAGGTAGCCCAGTTTGGCAATCCTGAGGAATACAGCGGTTTTCTGGATCATCTGGGACTCTACAGGATTCCGCTGGTACCGGTGACTGGCAATCATGACGTGGCCAACAAACAGATTTCCGAGGAATTGGGCTACGGCGGCGGACCGTATTTTTACGAACATTTCAATGTGCCGAACCGCTCCGAGAAGTACGGTATGAGTGAATATGATAAGGATGGAGATTATTATTTCATCCGGGGAAATGTATTATTTATCGTGCTGAACAGTACGACCAACCAGCCGGTGGACATTCACGAGGAATATGTTCCCAAGGTTATCGCCGAGCACCCGGATACCCGGTGGCGTGTTATCATCCAGCATTATCCGGCCTACAGCAGTGTGGCGAAATATCAGGAACGCATGGATTCTCAGCTTCGGTATTCCCTGGGTTATATCTGCGAGGATAATGATATTGACCTGGTGATTACCGGTCACGATTCCATCTATTCCCGTTCTGCTTTCACAAACCGGCGCTGTGAGAGATACGACAATTATGATTATTCCACAGGCGGGGTGGCGGTCAACCCGGAAGGAACCATGTTTGTGGTCTGCGGAACGTCCAGCGGAAGCCTGTATCAGGCAGCGACACCCAACGAAAATCTGGTATTCCAGAGTCAGGCGCAGGAGCCTACGGCCATCCGCTTTGATGTGACAGATACGGAGCTGCATCTGCGCGCCTATACCGTAGACAACTGGACCGTCTGCGACGAGTACACAATCCGCAAAGAATAGTGCGGAAACCTTGACAATCCGCGGAAAGACTGCTATATTTACCTACAGTTAGACTGGATAGAATAACATAAAGGCGGAGAAAAAGAGGAGTACGCGGGACGCACGTCAAAAGAGAGGACAGCTCATGGGCTGAGAGGCTGTCGTGGAAGGGTCGCCTGCGGAAGGTAGCTTTGGAGCCGGAATGGTGAACGGAGGTCTTATTAACCATTCACGCCCGACCAGCGTTAAAGGGTGAGAGATATGAAGCGGCAGTGTCGCTTCATAAAGTAAGGTGGTACCGCGCACAAGCGCCCTTTCAGGATAAGAGAGGGCGCTTATTTTTTTCGACTGGTTCAAGAAGCGAAAGAAAAATGAAGGAGGAACAGAATGAAAGAGTTGGCAAAGACCTACGATCCCAAAGCAATGGAGGATCGTATTTACGGAGAGTGGCTGGAGAAAAAGTATTTCCATGCAGAGGTGGATCGGAGTAAAAAACCGTTCACGATTGTCATGCCGCCTCCCAATATCACAGGAAAGCTGCACATGGGACACGCATTGGACAATACGCTGCAGGATATCCTGATCCGTTACAAGAGAATGCAGGGCTACAATGCTCTGTGGATTCCGGGAACTGACCATGCGTCCATTTCCACAGAGGTCAAGGTCATCAACCAGTTGAAATCTGAGGGCATTGATAAAAATGAGCTGGGCCGCGAGGGCTTCTTAAAGAGAACCTGGGAGTGGCGGGAAGAGTATGGCCGCACCATCGTAGATCAGCTGAAGAAGATTGGCTCCTCCTGCGACTGGGACAGAGAGCGCTTCACCATGGACGAGGGCTGCTCCAAGGCCGTACAGGAGGTATTCCTGCGCCTGCATAAGAAGGGCTATATCTATAAGGGATCCCGTATCATCAACTGGTGTCCGGTCTGCAAGACCTCTATCTCTGACGCAGAGGTAGAGCACGAGGAGCAGGCAGGCCATTTCTGGCATATCAATTATCCGATTAAGGGCAGTGACAAGTTTGTAGAGATCGCTACCACCAGACCGGAAACCCTGCTTGGCGACAGCGCCCTGGCAGTAAACCCGGATGACGAGCGGTATAAAGATATCGTAGGTAAGACCGTGATCCTGCCTCTGGTAGGTCGTGAGATTCCGGTTATCGCAGACGCTTATGTAGATAAGGAGTTTGGTACCGGCGTAGTAAAGATTACCCCGGCACATGACCCCAACGATTTCGAGGTAGGAAAGCGTCATAACCTGCCGGAGATCAATATTCTGAACGACGACGCAACCATCAATGAGAACGGCGGCAAGTACGCAGGCATGGATCGCTACGAGGCCCGCAAGGTCATGGTAGAGGAACTGAAGGAGCAGGGTCTGCTGGTGAAGGTGGTAGACCATGTCCATAATGTAGGAACCCACGACCGCTGTGGCACCACCGTTGAGCCCATGATCAAGCAGCAGTGGTTCGTAAAGATGGAGGAGATGGCAAAGCCGGCTATCGAAGCAGTGAAGAATGGCGACCTGACCTTCGTTCCGGAGCGGTTTGACAAGACTTATCTGCACTGGCTGGAGAATATCCGCGACTGGTGTATTTCCCGTCAGCTCTGGTGGGGACACCGGATTCCGGCTTACTACTGCGACGACTGCGGTGAGATTGTGGTAGACCGCGAGATGCCGTCCGTCTGCCCCAAGTGCGGCGGAACCCATTTCACACAGGATCCGGATACCCTGGATACCTGGTTCTCCTCTGCGCTGTGGCCCTTCTCTACCCTGGGCTGGCCGGAGAACACCGAGGATCTGGATTACTTCTACCCCACCGATGTACTGGTAACCGGATACGATATCATCTTCTTCTGGGTAATCCGTATGGTATTCTCAGGCTATGAGCAGACCGGAAAGTGTCCGTTCCATCATGTACTGATTCACGGATTGGTGCGGGATTCCCTGGGACGGAAGATGAGTAAGTCTCTGGGAAATGGTATCGACCCGCTGGAGATCATCGATCAGTATGGCGCAGACGCCCTGCGTTTCACCTTGGTTACCGGCAACGCGCCCGGCAACGATATGCGTTTCTATATGGAGCGCGTGGAGGCCAGCCGTAACTTTGCCAACAAGATCTGGAACGCTTCCCGTTTTATCATGATGAATGTGACTGCTCTGAAGGAAAATGAGCACGAGCAGAGCGAGTATTCATTTTCAACGGAGCAGTCAGCGACGGACCGCAGGTCTGGAGCTTGCGTAAAAGAAATGGATCTCACACAGCTCACCGGCGCGGACAAGTGGATTCTGTCCAAGGTGAATACCCTGGCGCAGGATGTGACTGCGAACATGGACAAGTTTGAGCTGGGTATCGCGGTCCAGAAGCTCTACGACTTCATCTGGGAGGAGTTCTGCGACTGGTACATCGAGATGGTGAAGCCCCGTCTCTATAATGAAGAGGATCAGACCAAGGCGGCAGCCCTGTGGACCCTGAAGACTGTTCTGACCAATGCCCTGAAGCTTCTGCATCCCTATATGCCGTTCATCACTGAGGAGATTTACCGGAATCTGACCGGAGAGGAATCCATCATGATTTCCGCGTGGCCGGAGTTTAAGGAGGAGTGGAGCTTCGAAAAGGAAGAGGCCGAGGTAGAGCTGATCAAAGAGGCTGTCCGCGCTATCCGTAACGTGCGTTCCTCCATGAACGTACCGCCCAGCAAGAAGGCTCACGTGATCGTAGTATCCGAGAAGCCGCAGGTGCGGGAGGTATTCGAGGGCAGCAAGGCCTTCTTTGGTACCTTAAGCTATGCGAGCCAGGTAACGGTTCAGGAGGATAAGAGCGGTATCGGTGAGGACGCGGTTTCCGCGCTGATTCCGGACGCAGCCGTTTATATGCCCTTTGCGGAGCTGGTAGATCTGGAAAAAGAGATTGAGCGTCTGAAGAAAGAGGAGGAGCGTCTGACGAAGGAGCTGGCCCGTGTGAACGGTATGCTGAGCAATGAGAAGTTTATCAGCAAGGCTCCCCAGAGCAAGATTGACGAGGAGAAAGAGAAGCTGGAGAAGTACACCCAGATGATGAATCAGGTGAAAGAACATCTCGCAGCGCTTGTGAAATAAGAATAGAGAGGAATTTATGAAAAAGTTTTTACAAAAGGTTAAGGCCTGCGGCGCAGTGGTGAAGCGATTCATCGGGCGCTGCGCGGCCGTCCTGAAAAAATGGAGTGAGGGGTGCAGCAGTCGGATGGAAAAGCCGGTAGCTATCGCTAACCGGTTTTCCCTGGTGCTTCATGCGGTTATGTCGGCAGGAATCTATTTCATTATGGAAGCCATGTCCCGCCATTCCGCACTGGAAGCATGGAATTTTATGACAGGAAGTCCGAAGGTATTTGCCTATAATACCTTTATGATTTTCATGACCTTTATGCTTGTGTATCTGTTCCGGAGACGTATTTTTGTGCGTCTTCTGATTACGGCCTTCTGGATATACCTGGGCTATATGAACGGAACGATACTAAGCAGCCGCGTTACGCCGTTTACCGGACAGGATCTGCATCTGATTACCGACGCGCTGGACGTGGTAGGTCTGTATATGTCGCCGTTGAAGCTGATTACCCAGGTGGGCGGCGTCGTGCTGGCGATTCTGGTGCTGTTTCTTCTGTGGAAATTCGCGCCGAAGTATCAGAAAAAGATAAAATGGCCTTTAAGCATCGCAGGCGTGATTATTGTGCCAGTGCTCTTTGCGGGAAGCACGAAGCTCTGCCTGGAGCAGCGAGTGCTGTCCACTTATTTTGGAAATATTGCGTTTGCTTACCAGGATTACGGCCTGCCCTACTGCTTTTTCTGCAGTCTTCTGGCCACCGGTATGAGCGAGCCCTATGATTATTCCAAGGATACCATTGACAAGATCGTGGAGGATGACAAGCAGACAGCGCTGAGCGAGGATAACGATACAGAGAAGCCCAATATCCTGATGCTGCAGCTGGAGACCTTCTTCGATCCGACGACCGTAGAATGGCTGGAGTTTTCTGAGGATCCCATTCCGAATTTCCATCGGCTGATGCAGGAGTATTCCTCCGGCGCGTACAAGGTACCGTCTGTGGGAGCCGGAACGGCCAATACGGAGTTTGAGTCCATCACCGGTATGAACCTGCGGTATTTCGGACCGGGTGAGTATCCGTACAAGACAATTTTGAAGAAGACGACCTGCGAAAGCGTCGCGTATGACCTGCGGAATCTGGGTTACGCGACCCATGCGATTCACAATAATAAGGCAACCTTCTACAGCCGCGCGGACGTATTTAAAAACCTGGGCTTTGATACTTATACGTCCAAAGAGTATATGGATGTGTCCAATACCACAGCCAACGGCTGGCTGAAGGACGAGATTCTGGTGGATCAGATTCTGGACAACCTGAAATCCACGGCCCGTCAGGACTTTATTTACACCATTTCCGTACAGGGACACGGCGAGTATCCCACAGAGAAGGTGCTGGAGGATCCGGCCATCAAGGTGACCGGCGCGGCCACCGAAGAGAAGAACAATCAGTGGGAGTATTATGTAAACCAGCTCCATGAGATGGATCAGTTCGTAGCGGATCTGATTGACGCACTGGATAATTTCGGTGAGAAATACGTGCTTGTTATGTACGGCGACCATCTGCCGACTCTGGGACTGACGGTGGAGGACGTGACGAACCGTTACCTCTTCGACACCAGCTATGTGATCGTGGACAATATGGGACTGGAGAAGGTGGATCAGACCCTCTGCTCTTACCAGATAGCAGCGGAGGTTCTCGATAAGGTAAACATCCATACCGGAACCATGATGCAGTACCACCAGAACCGCCGTAAGACGAAATGGTACTTACAGGATATGGAGCTTCTGCAGTATGACCTGCTGTATGGCAAGAAATATGCTTACGGTGACGACGGCACCACGCCTTTCGAGACCATTGATATGCAGATGGGCATCCATCAGCCGGAGATTACGCGTGTGATTTCTCTGCCGGATGAAAATAAGGTGTATGTATTCGGCAGTAATTTTACGACGGCAAGCAAGATCTACATCAACGACGAGTGGCAGAATACCAAGTTTATCAGCAATCATGTATTGCAGGTGAAGAAGGTCAAGCTGACCGAGGACGCGCTGGTGTCGGTAAAGCAGCTGGCTCCGGGTAAGGCAAAGCGCGTCTTGAGCGAAGGCAATACGATGATGTATGTGGCTCCGGTGGCGGAGGAAGAGACGGGGGAAACCAATGAGAGCGGCGATACCACCGACATGGAAGAAACTGACGGAACCACAGATACAGGAAGCGAAGAAACCACCGGCACTGCGCCGGCAGACAGCGAAGCAGAAGGGACAGGAGCTGCACAATGATGACGTATCAGGAAGCTGTAGATTATATTGAGGAAACACCCAAATTCACAAAGAAAAATTCACTGGATCACACCCGGGCCTTTTTAAAAAGGCTTGGGAGTCCGGAAGACAGTATGAAGATCCTGCATGTGGCGGGCACCAACGGAAAGGGCTCCGTATGCTCTTTCCTGGCCTCCATCCTCCATGCGGCGGGCAAAAGCACGGGTCTTTTTACTTCCCCCCATCTGGTAGACATCAATGAGCGCTTTGTCATCGATGAGAAGCAGGTGTCGGACGAGGAATTTCTTATGGCCTTTCAGAAGGTCATGGACTGCGTCAATGAAATGAAAGAGGAGGGCTATCCACATCCGACCTATTTCGAATTGCTGTTTTTGATTGGCATGGTCATTTTCAGGGAGGCAGGCGTAGAGTATCTGGTGTTGGAGACGGGCCTGGGCGGACGTCTGGACGCTACCAATTCCATTGCCCATCCGCTGGTCACAGTGCTGACATCTATCAGCCTCGATCACACCGAGTATCTGGGTCATACGGTGGCGGCCATTGCAGGTGAGAAAGCAGGCATTATCAAAGAGGGTGTTCCGGTAGTCTATGACGCGTCCTGTAAGGAAGCGGAAGAGGTGATTCTGGCCAGGGCAAAGGAAATGCATGCGCCGGTCTATGGTATTCGTCCGGATATGTATAAGATTTTGGGTGCGACCGAGAAAAGCATTGATTTTTCTATAGATTGTGGGTATTATGATGGTATCAGTCTGTCGATTACCAGCGTGGCGGAATATCAGATGAAGAATGCTGCGGAAGCTGTGACAGCCATTCGTGTGATGGAGGGCGGTGACACGTTCACAGACGGGATTATCCGCAAGGGTATCTCCGAGATGCGCTGGCAGGGCAGAATGGAGACGGTGCTGCCGGGCGTTATCATCGACGGCGGGCACAATGAAGCAGGCGTGGAGGAGTTTGTAAAGACTGCAAAACGTCTGGAAAAGGACTTCCCGGTGACGCTTTTATTCGCAGCGGTGGGGGACAAAGACTATCGTCATATGATCGAGACCATTTGCAGAGAGCTGCGTTTGGAACGTGTTATCGTGACTGAGGTCGGCGGTTATCGCAGCGTGAATGTGAAGGAGCCTAAAGGACTCTTTGAGAAGTTCGGACAGAAAGAGATTAAGGCGATTCCGGATGTAAAGGAAGCGTTTGAAGAGGCATTAAGAGAAAAGGGCGACGGCATCTTATTCTGTGTCGGATCCCTGTATCTGGTAGGAAGCATAAAGAAGATATTACGGGACAAGGAGGACGGCAAATGATTGATTTTGAGGAAGAACTGAAGAAATTTCATCCGAGCCTGGAAGTGGAGCAGGTGGAGGATAATGTATACAGGAACAAGCCGAAGGACATGTCGGACCTGCTTGACGAGATGCTGAAAGAGATGAAGGGCGGACGCCGCCAGAGCTAGGATCGCGGATATCGGAGGAGAAAGCTATGCGCTGTGTGAAATGTGGAGCTACACTTACGGATCCGGGATACTGCAGCTCCTGCGGAACAGAGATCCATGTATACGAGAAAATTATCCGGCTGTCCAACACCTATTACAATAGGGGACTGGAAAAGGCGAAGGCGCGGAGCCTGTCGGCGGCGGCAGAGGATTTGCGTTATAGTCTGGAGCTGAATAAGCATAATATACCGGCAAGAAATCTGCTGGGACTGATTTACTATGAGGTGGGCGAGGTGGTATCCGCCCTGACCGAGTGGATTATCAGCAAGAACCTGGAACCGGAGAAGAATATCGCTGACGAGTATATTCAGGCAATTCAGGAGAACCAGGCTCGGTTAGAGACTATTAACCAGACTATCAAGAAATACAATCAGTCTCTGCTGTACTGCCAGCAGGGCAGTGAGGATCTGGCGGTTATCCAGTTGAAGAAGGTGCTTTCCCTGAATCCGAATCTGGTGAAAGCGCATCAGCTGCTGGCGCTCCTTTATATTAAGACGGAGGAGTACGAGCGGGCAGGACGGGAGCTTCGACGGGCGCTGGCCATCGACAGGACCGATAATATCTCCCTGTATTATCAGGCGGAGCTGGAGACTCTGGTCGGAAAGTCCGCAAGCCGCGGACAAAAAGCCGAGGGACAGAAAGAGAGTAAGGGAAATAAGAGTAAAGATCCGGATATTATCTCCTATACCAGCGGCAATGAGACCATTATCATGCCGACAGGATATAAAGAGAATACAGGCGTTAATGTGGTGCTGAATATTTTCATCGGACTGGTGGTGGGCGTGGCGCTGATGTGGTTTCTGGCGGTTCCGGCCAAGGTGAAATCCGTGCGTAACCAGACTGCGGCGCAGATCCGGGAATACAGCGATCAGATTACGGCGAAGCAGACGGAGATCAATAATCTGCAGAGTCAGTTAGACGAACTGAACGGCACGGGAGCCGACAGCTCGGAGAGCGCGGCGGAAGCCCCCGGCGGCAGCTATGAGATGCTGATTGACGCGTATACCAGCTTCCAGGCCGGCGATACGGATACCGCCACCACGGCCCTGGATAGCGTCAAAGCAGATGAACTGTCGGATAATGCCAAAGCCATCTATAATCAGATGTATGGAGCGCTCCATGCGGACGATGTGAAGAATCTGTATGACGCGGGCGCTGCGGCTTACGACGCAAAGAACTATGAGGAAGCGGTGACCAACCTGGTTCAGGTGGTGGCCATGGATGAGAAATACGACAACGGTTATGCCGTTTACTATCTGGCGCGTTCTTACGAGGCTTTGCAGCAGAATGACGAGGCCATTGCCATGTTCCAGAAGTTCCTGGATAATTACCCCGGAACATCCAGAGCGAAGTATTGTACCAGCGCTATCGCGCGGCTGGGCGGTCAGGTGCAGACGCAGAGTACGACGCAGACACAGGCCACGACGCAGAATCCGGCAGCGGATACGGCCGCGCAGGATCAGGCGGCGCAGCAGTAATAGTATGCAAGATGTACATTACAGGCTGAAGCACTTGCTGCTGAAGCCGTGAGAACATGATACAGATGATAAACCCTGAAGTTAGGGACATGGGAATTGACAGAAATGTCGGTTCCTGTGTCCTTTTTGTTGTCTTACGGGAAAAGGCCTGGCAGGGGCGGCCCATTTTCCATGGAAAGGAGTAAAAATATGGGAAAAGAGAGAATGAAGCTGGAGAAACAGACCCTGTATATCCGGGTGCCCATGGAGCTTGATCACCACAGTGCCGACGCCATCTGCCGCAGGGCTGACGAGTTGGTGCAGGCAAAGGATGTACGGGAAATCGTCTTTGACTTCTCGGAGACGGAATTCTGCGACAGCTCCGGTATCGGCATGCTGATGGGCCGTTATAAAATGATGCAGGCCCTGGGCGGAACCGTGCGGGCTGTGCGGGTAGGACAGCGAGTAGAGCGGATTCTGGTGCTGTCCGGGGTCAGAAAACTGATTCCGGTGGAAGAAATGCGAGGAGGTGCAAAGTGATGACAAATCGAATGAAGGTAGAATTTGACAGTATTTCTGCCAACGAGGCCTTTGCCCGGGTGACTGTGGCGGCCTTTCTGGCCCGGCTGAACCCCAGTGTAGAAGAGGTGGCCGATGTGAAGACAGCGGTCTCCGAGGCCGTGACCAACGCTATCATCCACGGTTATCAGGGGGAGGTACATACGATTACTATCGAAGGGGAGTTGGAAGGAGACTTACTGACCCTGCGGGTGCGGGACGAGGGTGTGGGCATCGCGGATATCGGACAGGCCATGGAACCTTTGTATACATCCAGGCCGGAGCTTGAGCGATCCGGTATGGGCTTCCTCTTTATGGAGGCCTTCATGGATGAAGTACTGGTGGAGTCGGAGCCGGGAAAAGGCACCTGCGTGACCCTGCGGAAGCGAATCGGCAGAGGAAAGGACTGACCCATGGATCGCACCGCTGAGTTGATTCGCAGATCACAGGACGGAGATAAAGAGGCAAGAGAGACACTGATACAGGAAAATATGGGACTTGTCCACCATGTGGTCCGTCGTTTTCTGGGGAGAGGAGCGGAGGCCGAGGATTTGACCCAGATCGGGGCTATCGGTCTGATGAAGGCTATCGAGCGCTTTGATCTGAGCTATGAGGTCCGGTTCTCTACCTATGCGGTACCGATGATAGCCGGGGAAATCAGGCGGTTTCTCCGGGATGACAGTATCATTAAGGTGAGCCGCTCCTTAAAGGAGCTGGCTGTGAGGGCCGCAAGACTTCGGGAAGAGCTTCTGATGGAGCAGGGCGGGGAGCCGGGGCTTGAGGAGCTGGCAGCCAGGCTCAGAGTGGAGCCGGAGGAGCTGGCCCAGGCCTATGACAGCTGCAGTGAGGTGGAATCCCTGCACAAAATTATTTACCAGGGAGACGGCGAGGGCGTGAGCCTCATGGATCGGGTGGAGGAGAAAAAGGACGAACAGGAAGCGATGCTCACGCGGATGCTGGTCCGCCAGCTTCTGGACACGCTGGAGCCGAAGGAGCGGCGGCTGATTGTGCTCCGGTTCTTTTGCGATAAGACTCAGGCTCAGGTGGCAGGGGAGCTGGGGATGACCCAGGTGCAAGTGTCCAGACTGGAAAAAAAGATTCTTACGGCTCTGAAAAAGCGGGCCGGATAGAGAAAAATATGGAAAAATCGCAAAAAACCGTAAAAAAAACTTGAAATCTGCCATTTGACGGGCTATAATGTCCCCAGAAACAACGGAGTTTCAGAAAGGTAAGGATCTATCTTTCTGGAACTCCTTTTTTTATTCAAGGAGGAGCATATTATGAAAAACAGATTATTCGCACTGACCGCAGCCGCTGTACTGGCTGTATCCCTGACAGCCTGTGGATCCAAGACAGAGGAGCCCGCAGCAGCAGACACCAAGGCAGAAGCTGCGGAGGAGACAGCTTCCGCAGATACCACAGGAGAGAAGAAGGTTCTGAAGGTAGCCATGGAGTGCGGCTACGCGCCCTACAACTGGACCCAGCCGGATGATTCCAACGGAGCCGTTCCCATTAATGACAGTTCCGATTACGCATATGGTTACGATGTCATGATGGCAAAGAAGATTGCGGACGAGCTTGGCTATGAGCTGCAGATCGTAAAGCTTGACTGGGATTCCCTGGTACCGGCTGTTCAGTCCGGAACGGTAGACTGCGTGATCGCAGGCCAGTCCATTACATCTGACCGTCTGGAAATGGTAGATTTCTCTACCCCGTACTACTATGCATCTGTAGTCAGCCTGGTAAAGGCCGACGGACCGCTGGCAGATGCTAAGGGTATTTCTGATTTCGAGGGCGCTACCTGTACTTCCCAGCTGGGAACTATCTGGTATGATGTGTGCCTGCCGCAGCTCAAGGACGCGAACATCCAGCCTGCACAGGAATCCGCACCGGCTATGCTGGTAGCTCTGGAGAGTGGACGTACCGATCTGGTCGTAACCGACATGCCGACCGCAAAGGCGGCCTGCGTAGCTTACCCGGATCTGAAGCTTCTGGACTTCACGGATACAGATGATGATTTCGCGGTATCCGACGAGGAGATCAATATTGGAATCTCTGTACAGAAGGGTAACACCGAGCTCCTGGACGGTATCAACAGCGTACTGGCTACGATGACCGTTGACGATTTCAACAGCATGATGGACGAAGCTATCTCCGTACAGCCGCTGTCTGAGTAAAGTAAAAATATGGAAAAATGAAAGGGCGTAAATACGCCCTTTCGCGAAATTTACAGAGAAAAGTTTGGCGTAACTGTGAGCGTATGAAGCAGTTACATTTTTAGGAAAATAAAAGGGAGCTGTGAACATAAGATGTCCATATCAAATATGAGTTTTCTGGGGAGAATCGGATACCTGCTTCAGCGCTACGGTGCTTCTTATCTGAAGGGAGCTGGAACGACGCTGGTGATTGCTCTGGTATCCACGGCCATTGGCTGTCTGATTGGCTTTGTGGTCGGCGTAGTGCAGACTATTCCGGTGGATAAGAAGCGCGACAGTGCCGCGAAGCGAGGGCTTCTGCGGGTGGTGAAAATCATCCTGAAGGCCTACGTGGAGCTGTTCCGCGGTACGCCCATGATCGTGCAGGCAGTATTTATCTACTACGGCCTGTCTCAGGTATTTAATATTCAGCTGGGAATGTGGTCCGCCGCGTTTCTGGTGGTATCCATTAACACGGGAGCCTATATGGCGGAGTCCGTCCGGGGCGGTATCATTTCCGTGGATCCCGGTCAGATGGAGGGCGCCAAGGCCATCGGTATGACTCATGTGCAGGCTATGAAAAATGTCATCCTGCCCCAGGCCATCCGCAATATTATGCCGCAGATAGGCAACAACCTGATTATCAACATTAAGGATACGTCTGTATTGTCTGTTATCAGTATTGTAGACCTGTTCTTCGTACATAAGAGTGTGGCGGGCGCGTTGTATACCTATTTTGAGTCTGCGACCATCGTCATGGCTATATATCTGACCATGACCCTGGTGACTTCGAGACTCTTACTTCTGGTGGAGAAAAGGATGGACGGCGACGCCAATTACGAGCTGGTAGATACCATGGATATCGGCAATCAGCTTCGTACAGTCCGGGAAAATGACGGAGAAGGGAGACGCGGATAATGAGTGAGAAAGAACGGATTCTGCAGGTTTCCCATCTGCAAAAGAGCTTTGGAAATCATGCAGTGCTGAAGGATATTGATTTTGAGGTATGTAAAGGGGATGTGGTGTCCATTATCGGCGCTTCCGGTTCCGGTAAGTCTACCATGCTCCGCTGCATCAATCTTCTGGAGGAGCCGGGAGGAGGCGCGATTCTGTTTCACGGACAGGATATCACGGATCCGAAGGTGAATGTGCCGGCTTATCGTGCCAAGGTGGGTATGGTGTTCCAGAATTTCAACCTGTTTAATAATATGACGGTGCTGGAAAATTGTATTGTCGGGCAGGTGAAGGTGGCGAAGAAGAAGCCGGAGGAGGCCCGGGAGAGTGCGATTCGGTATCTGCGACAGGTAGGCATGGAGCCTTTTCTGAATGCCAAGCCCCGGCAGCTGTCGGGCGGTCAGAAGCAGCGTGTGGCCATCGCCCGGGCCCTGGCTATGGAGCCGGAGGTACTGCTCTTTGACGAGCCGACTTCTGCGCTGGACCCCCAGATGGTGGGCGAGGTCTTAAGCGTCATGGAGGATCTGGCGAAGCAGGGGCTGACCATGTTGGTGGTGACCCATGAGATGGCTTTCGCGCGGGATGTATCGACCCATGTGATCTATATGTCCGAGGGCGTTATCGAGGAAGAAGGGACGCCGGAGCGGATCTTCGGGGCGCCGGAGAGTGAGAAGACGAAGGAGTTTTTGGCGCGGTTCCGGAATGCGAGTATTTGAAAAGTGAATATATAACGGACGAAAGACGGGGCTGGAATTGTCATTTGTGATTGGCGACGATTCCAGCCCCGCTTTTTGGTGGAGCGAAGATGTATAATTTTTTATGAATGAAGCACACTATTTTTCAGAAATGGAATTCGAAAAAGGAGGTGTGCTCCCATGAATCATACGAAGTATCGGGTATGGCTGTGGGTGTTGCTGCTGGTGCTGGTGACGGCGGGGATGGCATGGTATATGCTGGCGCGGGAGAAGGAGGAGCCGGTGACGGACGGGACGCTGGTCTACCGGACGGTGCAGGAGGAGCTGGCGTGAGTATCGGAAAGCAGGCGCTGATGGCGGTGACGGGCTTAAGCGCGGGGGTTGGCGTGGCGGGAGGCCTGTTTGCGCTGATGATAGCGCTGGGACTGGTGTCGGAGTTTGCGGATCAGACCCGCACAGCCCGGTATATTTTCTGGTATGAGGATGCAATTTCCGTGGGGGCTATTCTTGGCAATATAATCAGCGTGTATCAGACGGTACTGCCGCTGGGACAGGCCGGTGCCGGTATTTTCGGCCTGTTTTCCGGAATTTTTGTGGGAGCTTGGGCCATGGCGCTGACAGAGATTGTGAATATTGTTCCGATTTTTACCAGACGGATGGATCTACGCAGAGGGCTTGGGCTGATGATCGCGTCCATGGCGGCGGGACGGACGGTTGGGTCGTTTCTGTACTATTATTTCCGATTTTAGGAGGAAAAACAGTTATGAAAGAATTGGTAACTATTCAGGACAGCCCGAAGCATAAGCTGCTGAGGGCGTATGACAGTGATTTGAGAGTGCAAAATCCCATCGGCGAAGCCCGGGAAACCCGGCGGCAGCAGCCGGACGAGGCGGAGAAGCAGCAGTATAACCAGTATGTGAAGGATGTGACGCCCACCCATGAGCTTAGCAGCCAGATGGCGAAGGCCTTTGTGACAGGCGGAATTATCTGCTGCATGGGGCAGTGGATTATCAATTATGCCCTGAATGTAGGTCTTGATAAGGAGACAGCCGGCAGCTGGTGCTCGTTGATCCTGGTGCTCCTAAGCGCTGTGCTGACAGGCTTTAATATCTTCCCTTCCATTGCCAAATGGGGCGGCGCAGGTGCTCTGGTTCCCATTACCGGCTTCGCCAACAGCGTGGCGGCCCCGGCCATCGAGTACCAGAAGGAGGGCCAGGTCTTCGGCATCGGCTGCAAGATTTTCACCATCGCCGGGCCGGTAATTCTATATGGCATTTTTACCAGCTGGATGCTGGGGTTAGGATACTGGGTATTGAAAATACTTGGAATACTATAGAATACCTATTGACAAAGTAGGTTAATAAAGGTATGATAGCAAAAAAGCAGTGTAGATGCTCCACAGCTTTCCACTGCAAAGTGGCAACCAATGAGGAAAGGCAGGAATTTTCGAATGAATTACGGCATCTATAGTATTCTCCCGTCTCTGGCAGCCATCATCCTGGCTCTGGTGACCAAAAATGTATTTATTGCGCTTTTTATCGCATTGCTTCTGGGCAATTTTATCCTGAATCCCAATGTGGTCGGCGTGCTGGTCAGCACCAAGGATATGATGGTGGACGTGTTTTCCAGCCACTCCAGCACCTCGATTATCTTCATTCTGCTGATGCTGGGCGGGCTCTTCTATCTGATTGAAAAGGCGGGCGGCTTAAAGGGCTTCACCCACTTTATGATTGCGAAGCGCAGCGTGGTCAAGTCCCGCATCGGCGCGGAGTTGTTTACCTGGCTTATCGGCGTGCTGATGTTCCTGGACGGAACCATGAGCGTTATGATCACCGGAGCCATCGCAAGACCATTTACCAAGGCCTTCAAAATCTCTCCGGAGAAGACGGCGTGGATCGTGCATTCTACGGCGACGCCCATGTCTATTCTGATTCCGATCGCGGCCTACGGTCCGTATATCGCCAGTTTTATTGAAGCGCAGGGCGTGGCGGATCCGACCTCTGTGATGATTCGAAGCATTGGATTTAATTTCTACTGTATTCTGGCTGTTGTGGGCGTGGCTGTATTTACCCTGTTACATATTGAGTACGGCCCTATGAAGAAGGCGGAGGAAGCCTACATGAACGCTGCGGACGCGGACGCAGACGCGCTGAATGGCGAGGTGGAGCATCCGGGTACCGGCAAGGCCCGCTATCTGGTGGTGCCGCTGGCGATTATGATTGGCTTCGCGCTGGTTTACTTCTTTACAGCAGGCGACAGTGAGACTGGACTGATCCTGGGTATTTTCTTCGGAAGCCTGTATCTGATGTTGGATCTGGCTATCCACAAGGTTATGAAATTTGGCGAGACTCTGGACGTCTTTTTCCAGGGCTGCGGAAGCATGACCGGCATCGTGGCTATCATGGTATTTGCCTACGCCCTCAGCAACCTTCTGGGTGAGCTTGGAACCGCGGAGTTTCTGTCTGGCGTGCTGGTACAGCTCATTTCTCCGATGGTATTTACGGCCCTTGCATTTATCGCCACTTGCCTGCTTTCCTTCTCTACGGGAACCAGCGCGGGAAGCATCGCGATTATGATGCCGGTGCTGCTGCCCATGGCACTGACGCTGAACGTGCCGGTGGCGCTGATTACCGGAGCCATCGCAGGCGGCGCGGTATTTGGAGATCACACTTCTCCGATTTCCGATACGACGGTTATGACCTGCTCTTCCTGTGATTGTGACGTGGTGTCTCATGTGAAGACACAGTTGCCATATTCGCTGACTTTTGCGGCGATTGCGGTTGTGATTTATCTGGTGCTTGGATTCGTAATGTAGTCCGCCAGATGGTGCGTGCATATCTGCAGGATATGTGGTATCATGAGTTCATAAAGATGAAAGAGATTCAGGTATGAGCGGAAAAATATATGATTTTGACACCACCATTTCCCGCATCGGGCACAACAGCGCGAAATGGGGCGAGGAATATATCGGAAGCGGCAGTGACATGCTGCTTCCGTTTTGGGTGGCGGACACGGATTTTCCGGCGCCCGATGAGGTAAATGAGGCCTTGCGGGCCTGCGTGGATCACGGCATTTACGGCTATGTGCGTCCGTCCGCGTCCTGTCTTCAGGCGGCGGCTTCCTGGCAGCTGCGGCGGCATGGCTTCCAGGCACAGCCGGAGTGGATTACCGTGACGCCGGGCATCGACTGCGCTATGGCGACGGCGGTGCAGGCCTTTACGGAGCCGGGGGACAAGGTTCTCATCAATACGCCGATTTACGATCCGTTTTTTGAGGTGATCGAGAAAAATGACCGAGAGACCGTGGACAGTCCCATGGAGCTTCGGGATGGCCGGTATGAATTCAACTGGGCGGATTTCGAGGAAAAGGTCCGTGACTGCCGGATATGGATGTTCTGCAATCCCCAGAACCCGGAGGGGCGCTGCTTTACAGAGGAAGAGCTTCGAAAAGCCGGGGAAATCTGCGGGAAATACGGAGTACTGATGCTGTCGGATGAGATTCATGGTGATATTGTGTACGACGGCAGAAAGCATATTCCGCTGGCGTCCCTGTCGAAGGAATTCTGCGGGCGGACGATTACCTGCACCTCGCCCAGCAAGACTTTCAGCGTGGCAGGCACGGCAGCTTCTGTGATCTTCATAGAAAATGAGACACTGCGGGAGCGGTTTCGCACGGCGCTGGCCAAGAATTCGCCGGGAGTTGGCTGCCTGAGCCTGGTGGCCATGGAAGCGGCGTACACATACGGGGATTCCTATGCGGATCAGCTGGTGGCATACTTACAGGGCAATCGGGACTATCTTCTGGATTATCTGAAGACTTATTTGCCGCAGATTCACCCCATTTTCCCGGAGGCCATGTTTCTGGTCTGGCTGGACTGCAGTGGGCTGGGATTTACGGCAGAGGAATTACCGGGCTTTTTTCAGAAGGCCGGTGTGCGGCTGTCCATGGGCGATGCCTACCGGGAGCGGAGCGGACAGTTTGTACGGCTGAATTTCGGCTGTGCCAGGGCGACCCTTACGGCAGGTCTGGAGCGCATCCGAAAAGCAGCAGAGAGACTTACAAGGGATAACTAGATGGAAGAAATCAAACGGACGATTTGTGATATCTGCTGCCCGTCCTTTCACTGTGGCATCGATGCCTATGTGAGGGACGGGCAGATTGTGAAAATAGAAGGAACAGCGGAGCATCCCCAGAACCACGGGCTTCTCTGCGCCAAGGGGCTGTCGGCCAGGCAGTATGTGTACCGAAAGGACCGGATTCAGACGCCGCTTCTTCGGGTGGGCGAACGGGGCAGCGGGAAATTTCGGTCCATCAGCTGGGAGGAGGCCTACCGCCGTATTGCGGAACAGCTTCTGAAGATCCGGGCGGAGAGCGGCCCCGAAGCAGTCGTATTTTTCTCCGGTTATACCAAATGGTATCGCCCCTGGCTGCACCGCCTTGCCAATGAGTTTGGCACGCCTAACTACATGACGGAGTCCGGCAGCTGTATGTTTTCCACCTTTCTGCAATGGCTGACCGTGACCGGCAATGTGATGTGCAAGCCGGATGTGGAGCGGGCGGGCGTGTTTCTGGGCTGGGCCTATAACCCCTATTATTCCCGGAATCTGGCGGCGGCCGGGGTAGAAGCGGCGAAAAAGCAGGGCATGAAGGTGATCATCGTGGATTCCCGGATTACGCCCGCGTCCTTGAGGCTTGCGGATCTGCATCTGCGTCCTCATCCCGGCACGGACGGGGCGCTGGCGCTGGGATTGGCCCATGAGCTGATGGAACATGGCTGGTATGACCGGGAATATGTATCAAAATATGTCTACGGCTTTTCGGAGTATGCGGCCTATGTAAAGGAATTTACACCGGAGAAGGTGGAGCGTCTGACCGGTGTGCCTGCCGGGCAGGTGGTAGAGGCAGCGAAACTCATTGGACAGAATCTGCCCCTTGCAATCAATGAGAGCGCCGCGCCCATCGCCCATCACAGGAATGGGTTCCAGAGCTATCGGGCGATTATGGCCCTGTCGGCCATTACCGGCTCTTTTGACCGGCCGGGTGGGCAGATTCCGGTGCAATTCAGTTATAATTATCAGGCAGCAGGCTTTTCCACCCGGGAAAAGGAATTCGCCGGGAAAGCGAATGAAAAGCTGGATCGGCCGCCGGTGGGCGGTGAGAAATATCCGCTGTGGCATGCGTTGATTGACGAGGCACAGTTTACGGATCTGGCGAGACAGATCCGGGAGGAGAAGCCCTATAAGCTTCGGGCGCTGGTGGGCTTCGGTTTGAACCACCGGATAGCGCCGGGCAGCGACCGGCTGGCGGAAGCGTTGAAGACGCTGGATTTCCTGGTGGATACGGATCTGTTTTTGACGGATACGGCGAAGCTTTGCGATATCGTGCTGCCGGTCTGCACTTCCTTTGAGCGCAGTGAGCTGAAGGCCTGGGGTGGCGGTTATCTGACGGTGACGCAGCCGGTGATTGAGCCGTTGTATGAGTCCAGGTCAGACGTCCGGATTATCTGCGACCTGGCCCGGGAAATAGGGCTTTCGGACGAGCTCCTGACTGCAGGGCCGGAAGCCTGTATCCGGTATCTGATTTCCGATTTGCCCGTGTCCTACAAGGAGCTTCTGACGGAAGAACTTCCGGTGAAGGTGCCGGGGGCAAAACCGCCTGTGCCCGGGAGCATGCTTTCACAGGGCTTCCCGACGGCCAGCGGAAAATTCGAGCTATATTCTCTGGAAATAGAAAAGCTCAGGAAGAAGTATCCAGATTGTGGATTGGACTGCCTGCCGGTCTACCGGGAGCCAAGCGATGAGTCCGAGCGTGAAAAGTATCCGTTTACCCTGTGCTCAGGTCCCCGGCTGCCCGGCGCGCTGCATTCCAGACTGCACGGAGTCCCCTGGGCCAGATCCCTCAGGCCGGAGCCCATGGCGGATCTGAATCCGGCGGACGCGGAAGCACTTGATTTGCAGCAGGGGAATGAGATGGAAGTGTATACAGCCTTTGGCTGCATCAGTCTGAAGGCGAACCTGACCCATATGGCGGATGCGGGCACAGTGTATATCTATCACGGCTATCCGGAAGTGGACGTAAATACCCTGTTGGATCCGGAAAACGTGGATCCCTATTCCGGCTTTCCGGCCTTTCGCAGCAGCCGGGTGGGCATACGAAAGAAGGTGCGGTGAATGAGCGCGAAAACCATCCGGTTCGACCGGAGCAAATGCACGGCCTGCTGTGCCTGCGCCATGGCCTGCATGGATGAGAAAAATACGGACGTGGAGCAGGGCGAGCGGGCGTTCCGCCAGGTGTATACCGAGGAAGTGTGCCGGGACGGTCAGGTAAGCTTCCGGTTCCATTCGGATTCCTGTATCCATTGCCGGGTACCGGCCTGTGTGACTGCCTGTGAGCCCGGCTGCCTGTACAAAGATACAGAGAGCGGCCTGGTACTTTATGATACAGCAATCTGCGACGGCTGCGGCCAGTGCCTGAACGCCTGCCGTATGGGGGCCATTTCCCTGGACCGTCACGGCAAAATCCAGAAATGCGACGGCTGCATCGAGCGCCAGCGCGCCGGCAAAATCCCGGCCTGCGTGCGGGTGTGCCCGACCGGGGCGCTGTATATGGAAGAATAAATCAGATATTTATAATTTTTCAGAAATTAGAATTTGAATTTTTTATGTAATAGGAAAACCGATTGGAAATCCCTATTACATAAAAACCCTTTGGGTAGGGCTTTATTTTATTTATAGTAATTGTCTTTCAGTATCAAGAACATCTACTCTTTCTATTATTCTTATTTTTACTCTGTTCTTTTAGAAAGATTTGTTGTCTGTATAGAATTATCCTGACTGGTTAAAAATAACTGGAGAGTATGATATACGGAGGCATCCCCATGAGCGAAATCCTATACGTAAAACCCGAAAAAAACGTCCGCACCTACAACCGCGTCCTGACCCTGGGCGAAGCTGTGGAAATGCAGTGCGCGGATCCGACTATCGTGAACCGTCTGAAGACCGAGAAGCTCTACGCCTTTCAGGAGGTGAAGCCGGGACGACGCTCCTGTGCCGGTCGCACGGTCATTTCCATTCTGGATGTGGTAGAGAAAATCCAGGCCGTTTACCCGAACCTGGAGATCCAAAATCTGGGAGAAATGGATTTCGTGGCGGAATATTCTACGAAGCCGAGGGAAAATAAGCTGTGGACCTTCCTGAAGGTAAGTCTGGTCTGTATCTTATGCTTCTTCGGATCCGCATTTTCCATCATGGCCTTCAACAACGACGTCTCCACCGTCGAGCTGTTCCGTCAGTTCTACACACTCCTGACCGGCCAGCCCTCGGACGGCTACACCATCCTGGAATTCACCTACTCTTTAGGCCTGGCCGTGGGCATCCTGGCCTTCTTTAACCACCTGGGCGGCCGCCGCCTCACCAAAGAGCCCACCCCTATCGAGGTGGAAATGCGCCTCTACGAGGACGACGTGGACACCACCCTCATCAAAACGGCGGCGCGGAATGGGAAGCATAAGAAAAAAAATCTGTTATAAATGTACTATTTTCTGCCCTCCCGCATAAAATAATCGTGTTCGGAGAAAATAATTTCCAAATAAGAAAGCAAAAAAGGAACACGGAGGTGCGGACATACATGAATACGATTGTAGGAAAACAGAGCATCTGCTTCCAGAGACCGCCGCAGATCGTGAGCGCGGCCAGCGTGGTGGGAAAGAAGGAGAGCGAGGGGCCGCTGGGGGCTCTTTTTGATGAGGCGGAGCCGGATCCGATGGCGGGACAGGCTACCTGGGAGGAGGCCGAGAGCGCGCTGCAGAAGCGGGCGGCGCAGCTGGCAATGCGGAAAGCGGCGGAGCTGCCGGGACCGGGTGTGCCGCCGGTGCGGTATCTTTTTTCCGGCGATCTGCTGGGACAGCTCATTGCCACCTCTTTCGGCGTGATGGATCTGAAGCTGCCTTTGTTCGGTCTGTACGGGGCCTGCTCGACCATAGGGGAGGCGCTGATGCTGGGAGCCATGACCGTACAGGGCGGTTATTCTGAGGCCGTTCTGGCGCTGACCTCCAGCCACTTCGGCAGTGCGGAGAAGCAGTTTCGGTTTCCGCTTGGGTACGGCGGCCAGCGTCCCTTATCGGCTACCTGGACCGTCACCGGCAGCGGAGCCTTTGTACTGTCCGGGAGTGGCGGACACGCGAAAATTACCGGAGCCACGCCGGGCAAGGTCATCGACTACGGCGTGAAGGATTCCATGAACATGGGAGCCTGCATGGCTCCGGCGGCCTGCGATACCATCTGTGCGCATCTTGCGGACTTCGGGCGGAAGCCGGAGGACTACGACGCCATTGTAACCGGTGATCTGGGAAATGTGGGGCAGAAGATTCTGATTGATTTGGCTGCCGAGCGGGGGTACGATATTTCCGCCCGGCATCAGGATTGCGGAATACTGATCTTCGATCCGGAGAAGCAGGACACCCACTCCGGCGGCAGCGGCTGCGCCTGCTCGGCGGTGACTTTGGCGGCGTATCTGCTGCCTAAAATTGAAAGCGGCGAGTGGAAGCGGATGCTTTTCGTGCCCACCGGCGCGCTACTTTCCACGGTCAGCTTTAATGAGGGGCAGAGCGTACCGGGCATCGCCCACGCGGTGGTGATAGAACATTGCTAGAAGCAGCGGGATATTCGAAAGCATACTCATATTTCGATTAAGGAGATGAATTTTATGGACTACGTAAAAGCATTTCTTATCGGTGGCCTCATCTGCGCCCTGGTCCAGATCCTGATGGAAAAGACGAAGATGATGCCGGGCAGGATTATGGTACTGCTGGTCTGCACCGGCGCGGTACTGGGCGCTGTCGGCGTCTATGAACCCTTCCAGAGGTTCGCGGGTGCAGGCGCTTCGGTTCCTCTGCTGGGCTTCGGCAACGTCCTCTGGAAGGGCGTCAAAGAGGCCGTGGATGCAGATGGATTTTTAGGAATCTTTAAAGGCGGCTTCAAAGCCAGCGCCGTGGGCATCAGCGCGGCCCTGGTATTCGGCTACCTGGCCAGTCTGATCTTTCAGCCGAAGATGAAGAAATGAAAGGGAAAGGGAAATAAACGTAATTTCTTGCCTTTTTCTGCGCAAACTGCTATACTTGTGATATTTGCAGTAAGAAAATCAGTATATGCAGTATTCTTAATAAAAGAAAGCACAGAAAGGGGCAGCCCAGTTGAAAAAGATAGCGGTTGTGACGGACAGTAACAGTGGTATTACGCAGGAAGAAGCACAGAAGATGGGAATCCATGTGCTGCCGATGCCTTTTACAATTGATGGAAATGAATATTTTGAAGGAATCAATCTGACACAGGAAGAGTTTTACGAGAAGCTGAAAGGAGATGCGGATATCGCGACCTCCCAGCCGTCTCCCCACGCGATCCTGAAGCTTTGGGACGAGCTTCTAAAGGAGTATGACGAGATCGTACAGATTCCCATGTCCAGCGGCCTGTCAGGCTCCTGCCAGACAGCGGCAGCGCTGGCGGCGGATTATGAAGACAGAGTATTTGTAGTCAATAACCACCGGATTTCTGTTACCCAGAGACGTTCCGTGGACACAGCCCTTGCCATGGTGAAGGATGGAAAAAGCGGTCAGGAGATCAAAGATTTCCTGGAAGAAACCGGAAAGAATTCCAGCATCTACATCACCGTAGCCACTTTAAAATACCTGAAAAAAGGCGGCCGTCTGACCCCGGCAGTAGCGGCTATCGGGACCATGCTCCGTCTGAAGCCGGTGCTGACCATCCAGGGCGAGAAGCTGGACAGCTGCGCCAAGGCCCGCACCATGCACCAGGCCAAGCAGCTGATGATTGATCATATCCGGGAGGACATTGAGACCCGTTTCGGCGGCGTGGCGGCCCATAAGGTTCACATGGATATCGCGCACACCAACAACGAGGCGGAAGCACTGAAATTCCGCGACGAGGTGGAGGCCGCATTCCCGGGATACGAGGTCGGGTTTATGGATCCGCTGTCCTTAAGCGTATCCTGTCATATCGGCGACGGTGCGCTGGCGCTGGCTATTACAGAAATTACAGAATAAAAGTATGTTACACCCGGAGAAATGGCGAATTTCTCCGGGTGTTTTGCTTTGACAAGCATACAGCCCTGTGATACACTAAAGCTTAAGAATGTGCGGAAATAACTGAGGTGAATATCGTTGGATAAATATGAATTTCAGATAAAGACAGAACAGTTGGAAAAGCAGCTGGACAGGAAAAATTATGAGACGGCGGCGAAGATTGCGGACTCCATCGACTGGAGAAAGGTCCGCAATGTGGGCCTTTTGATGGAAGTGGCGGAAGCCTACGAATATACGGAACGTTTTGAGGACTGCTATGAGATTTTGAATATTGCTTATGACTGCGCGCCCATTGGCCGTATGATTGTATACAAGATGGCGGAGGTCGCGGTCAGGATGGAAGATTACAATGAGGCGGTGGAGCTTTACAAGGAGTTCGTGAAGATTGCGCCCCATGATCTGGGCAGATATGTGTTGAAGTATAAGATTTACAAGGGCAGAGGCGCGGCGCTGGAGGATCAGATCGCGATTCTGGAGGAGTATAAGAGCCGGGAATATCAGGAGCAGTGGGCTTACGAGCTGGCGGAGCTTTATTATCAGGACGGTCAGCTTTCCAAGTGTGTGGAGGAGTGCGACGACCTGATTCTGTGGTTCAGCGAGGGCGAGTATGTGCGCAAGGCCATGGAGCTGAAGAGGAAGATTCAGCCGCTGACTGCTTCCCAGGAGGAAAAGTACCGCCAGATGGTGGGCGAGGAGCGCGCCCGGTCCATCGAGATCAAGACGGTCAATATGGAAGACAAGTTCAATACCGTGAACCTGCAGGCGGCGTTGGCTGCAGGCGTGCAGGATTATATCGAGGAAGAGAGCCATCAGGAGGAGCAGGCGGAGGAACTGACGCCGGAGGAGCCGAAAGCGGAAGCACCGCAGGCAGACGCGGTTCCGCAAGAAGCTCCGGAGGTGAGGGAGGCACAGCAGTTTGAGGATCTGGATCCGGATAAACTTCTGCGGGAGAAGAAAGAGCCTTCAGAGCCTGTCAGGCCTTCGGGATTTCTGGGACAGACGGATACCGGACAGATTACCTTCGATCCGGACGAGAGTGTCGTAGAGAAACAGATCACCGGCCAGATGAGCATCGAAGACGTGCTGAGCAGCTGGGAAGAGAAGAAGCGGGAGACCGAGGCAGCCATCGCCGAGGCAGCGAAGCGTGATGAAGCACGGAAAAAAGAGCGGGAGCGCCTGCGTGCCACCGGACAGCTTCCGGATTTGAATATCGAAGTAAAGCAGACTGTGCCGGAAGAGGTACTACGTCTGATTGAGGAGATCGAGGGGCGGTATCCCTATAAGGTGCATGTGGATCCCATTGAGCGGAGCGCCGCGCCGCGGCAGACTGTGCCGGAAGCAAAGGCAGCAGCGGAGCCAAAGCCGGAAGTAACCGTTGTGGAGAAAGCTGAGCCGGAGAAACCGGTGGAAACGGAAAAAGAGCCGCAGGAGATTCTGGAGATTCTGGAGGCACCGTCAGAAGCTGAAACTGAGGAGAAATCCGAGGGATCTGTCGAGACAGTGAAAGAGCCGCAGGAGATCCTGGAGATTCTGGAAGCGCCGTCAGAGGCGGATACAAAAAATGAGCAGACGAGAACAATAGCAGAAGCCCCCATGACTGAAACAGAGGAGACAGAGCCGGAGGAGCAGCCGCAGACGGAAGAGGAGACAGAAACTCCGACAGCAGAAGCAGAGCCGGAGCCGCAGACCGAAGAGCCGGAACCGGTAGAAGCTGAGTCCGTCTCCCCCATGCTGGACGACCTGGAAAAGGATCTGGAAGAGACCGTAGCGACCCTGCCTTCCGGCCAGCTTTCCGAGGAGCAGAAGAAGCTGTTTGCGTATTTCACATCCGTGCGTGGCATGAACCAGCAGCTGGCGGCGCTTCTGGAAGAAGATCGCATGCGCAAGGAGCGCCGGGAGGATTCCCTTCTGGGCAATATCGTTATTACCGGTGAGAGTGGTAACGGCAAGACCACGTTGGCAGCCGATATCGTAAAGGCCCTGCAGAAGCAGCGCCGCATTAAGGGCGCGAAGATGGCCAAGGTTCCGGCTGACAATCTGAACGGCAAGAATGTATCCGGCGTCATCCAGAAGCTGGGCGGCGGAGCATTGCTGATCGAAAAGGCAGGCGCGCTGAAGACCGAGACAGCTGTACAGCTGTCCCATGCCATGACCCGCAGGACCGGCGGTCTTCTGGTTATTCTGGAGGATGAAAAAGATGAGATCCGTAAGCTGTTTATCCGCTGCGAGAGCCTAGGCGCCAAGTTCACCCGCACCATTGACATTCCGGTATTTACCAACAAAGAGCTGGTAGCCTTTGGCGAGTCCTACGCGCTGGAGCAGGAATGCGTTCTGGACGAGATGGCCGTGCTGGCCCTCTACAACCGGATTGGCAACAATCAGACCAGCGATCATCTGGTGAATGTGGCCGAGGTCAAGGAGATGGTAGATGAAGCTATTGACCGGGGCGGTAAGAAAGGACTTTTTGGCAAGGTGAAGAAGAGCAGACTGGATGAGTTTGGTCATACCATTTTGCTGGAAAAGGATTTTGAGATTTAAAATGAGACATACAAATGATTTGGGAAAGGATCCGATATTCCCGCTGGTGCTGCGGCTTGCGATTCCCACCATGCTGGCACAGTTTGTAAGCGTCCTGTATTCCATCGTGGATCGAATGTACATCGGCGCAGGCGTGGGAAGTCTGGCATTGGCTGGAGTGGGCGTCTGCGCGCCGATTGTTACGCTTCTTTCCTCCTTCGCGTCCCTGATCGGCCTGGGCGGTTCACCGATTATGGCCATGCGGATGGGAGCGGGGGATAAGCGGGAGGCCCAGAAGATTCTGAATAACAGCTTTTTTATGCTGCTGGTGACGTCAGTGCTTCTGACCTTTGGTTTTCTGGCCCTAAAAGAAAAATTTCTGATGTGGTTTGGCGCGAGTCAGGCCACATTTCCTTATGCGAATACCTATGTGACCATCTATACGTTAGGAACCGTATTTGCGTTGTTATCCACGGGCATGAACAGCTTTCTGATTGCCCAGGGCTTTTCCGGCCTGGGTATGGTGACCGTCATGCTGGGAGCCGTACTCAATATTGTTCTGGATCCGGTCTTTATCTTCGGCTTTCATATGGGAGTGGCCGGCGCGGCTGTTGCGACAGTTTTGTCCCAGCTTGCTTCCGCCGTCTTTGTGCTGGTGAGCCTGCGGGGAAAAAGAATGCCCATAAGACTTGGCTGGGGCGGCTTTGCCAAACAGACGATGCGGAAAATCATAAGCTTCGGATTTTCTCCGTTTTTGATTATCGCCAGCGACAGTATCCTGCTGATTGTGCTGAATACGGTGCTGCAGCGCTACGGAGGTCCGGGCGAGGGCGATATTCTGGTTACTTGCGCCACCATTGTGCAGAGCTACCTTCTGCTCATTACCATGCCCATGAGCGGCATTACCCTGGGCAGTCAGCCGGTGGTCAGCTTTAATTATGGCAGGGGTGATGCGGGACGGATTCGAAAAGCCATTTGGTGCATCACCGGACTCTGCGTGCTCTTCTGCAGCCTGATGATGGTGTTTACTTACACCCTGTCGCCCTTTTATGTGGGAATGTTTACGAAGGACGCGGCGATCCGCCTGCGCTCCGTGCGTTATATCAAGATATTTACAGCTATGATTGTGCCCCTGGCGGTACAGTATCCGCTGGTGGATGAGACGACGGCTCTCGGCCATGTAAGGCGGGCGCTGTTCTGTTCAGCCTTCCGGAAGCTGATTTATTTTTCCGGACTGCTTTTACTTCCCAGGCTGGTATCCGCAGAGGCGGCCTTTTTCTCAGAGCCCATTGCGGATATTCTGGCCGCCACCATGACGACGGTTCTGTTTTTAAAAACCTTCCCGGGGATTGTGAGGGAAACAGAAATGAGACCTGAATTTAAAGAATAGAGTGTTCATACAGTGGTCAATAGCGTAAAGAACAGATGAATAATGTGCAAAAAAAGTCTGATGTGTGGAAAACAGGTTACACATCGGATTTTTTTTGTGTAATTTTTTATACTTATCTTACCGAACAGGAAATATCAGAAAATGATTTAACAAAAGAAAGAGGAGGTTCATATGTACAATTTTGACGTGGAAGATTATATGCTGCAGGGGCGGAAGGCTGTGGCTAGCAGAAATGACTGTGAGGTAATGGCAGAAACATTACATAAGAGAGGTTATTCCAACATTGTATTGATGGGTGTGGGAGGCACAACTGCAAAATTTATGTCTCTTCAGAAGATGATAGATGACTATTCAGATGTGGAAACCCTGATTGTGCCTGCAGGTGAGATACTGGCATCAGGAGGAAGCCGAAGACTGACAAAGAATTCTTTGGTTATAACCGGAAGCAAATCCGGAGATACAAAAGAAGTGGTAGAAGCTGTCAAGAAGCTGAAGGAGGCAGGAATTGAGACCTGTTCTATTACAGGAAACGCAGATACGCCGCTTGCTCAGGTATCCACTTATAATGTGTACTGTGACGCGAAAAATCTCGTAAATATGTATCTGCCGTTTTACTATTTCCTGTTTAAATTGTTGGAACTGAGAGGAGATTTTCCGGACTATCAGGAGTTTGCAGATGAGATTGACACGAATCTACACAGATTCCTGGTAAAAACAGCAGAGGAGTTTGATCCGAGAGCAAAGGAATGGGCGCATAGATATCATAAGGAACCGTATCAGGTCTGGGTAGGATCTGGAGAGGTCTGGGGAGATGTGTATATGTTTACCATGTGCGTACTGGAAGAAATGCAGTGGATTCCGACAAAGTGTGTGACATCTCCGGAATTTTTCCATGGCACACTGGAACTTTATGATGAGGATACCCTGTTTGTGTTGGTAAAGGGGACAGGCAAGTACAGAATGCTGGATGAAAGGGTGGAAAAATTTCTGAAGAAAGTAGAAGGCAAGCATATCGTTTTGGATCTTGCAGATTTCAGTTTAAAGGAAAGTGGAATAAAAGAAAAATATTCCCCGCTGGTAGACGCACTCATTATGGAAACAGTGACCACAAACAGACTGGCTGCCTGGATGGAATATTATACCGGACATAATGCAAACTTCCGCAGATATTATAGGCAGTTTGAATACTAAAAAAAGTATGTTATATTTTTCATAGAAATCCGGTAGATAATGGTAATGCTTGAAAAAGGGAGAACGCTATGGAAAATAAAACAAGAGAATTGCTGATCGAAGAGATTCGGTCAGCAACTCTCGAATATTTAAAGCATGGGGAAAAAACGGCAACTGCAGAAATTATAGGAAAAAAGCTAAATGTATCCAGATCTGTCATTTCTAAATATTTAAATGAAATGTCGAAAAACGGTCAATTGATTAAGGTGTTGAGTCGACCGGTGTTATTTCTGGAGAAACAGGCAATAAATCTGGAGATAGGCGTGCCACTTGTACAGGAAGAGTTTTTAAGTGTGGCGGAACTGGATGCATGCCTTGCAAAATGCAGGAAAAATGGTAAAGATTTTGACAATGTAATAGGAAATGATGGTTCTTTGAAAGAAGTGATCCGGAGACTGAAGGCAGCAGTAAAATATCCAGCGGTTAATGGACTGGCAGTGTTTATACAGGGAAGAGAAGGAAGCGGAAAGAGCTTTCTTATTACATGTCTGGGAGAATATCTTCAAGAGAAAGTACAATTTATTCATTGTATGCATAAGAAAGAAGAGATGCATGAGATACTTTTCGGAAATGAAAGAGAGACAGGCTGTCTGCAAAATCTGGACCGGGAAATTTTAGTTCTGTGCGATGCGGAATATCTTCCTGTAGAAGAGCAGGATGAAATAGCTATTTTTCTGGAAAATGATTACCAGTTTCGAAAAAACGGAAAATTGTATAAAAGCGACGTAAGATTATTATTTTCCACGTCTTCTGTTTCTGAAAAAGAATTTACGGATCGTTTCTTGAACGCAATCCCTATGCGAATTGACGTACCAGAGCTTTCAGAGAGACCATTAAAGGAAAAGGAACAGCTGGTACAATTCTTTTTCCGACGGGAGGAAATAAAGCTTCAAAGAGAAATTTGCCTTTCCAATCTGGTATATCATGTGTTACTGAAACATGAATACATACAGAATATTAATGGATTGCGGGATACGATCCAGACCGTTTGCGCAACTGCGAATGTAGACAGGGAAAACAGCAAAGACATAGTATCTATATACACAAAACATTTGCCTGAGGCACTGCTCTCGGAGATTCAGAATACAGTCTATGAAGAGAAAAAAATACTTTCCCTGAAGGAATTCAGTCAAAACTCTCAAAAAGACGTGGTAATAGAAGCATATGAAGCGATTCGGGAAAGCTTCAAACAGATGAAACAAAGAGAAGTTTCAGTCAATGATTTTCTGAAATACGCATTAAAAGCAATGAATCAGTGTAGCGATCATATTATTTTTGAAAAACGTCCGGATAACAAAAGAAGGGATTCAGTACGTCAGATAGTTCGAAATATAGCGGCTGTTATCCAGGATAAATTGAATGTGGTTATTCAGGGAAGTTGTATAGAGGTGTTGGCTGCACTGGCTTATAAAAAAATGTATCTGGATACCAATCAACAGAAATGGGAGGAAGAGAACAATCAGGATATAGAAGAAATTCTGGATTTTCTTCGAGACGAATTTCCAGAGGAAACACGAATTTCGGAACGGTTGATGGAATTGTTGGATAAGGTTCTGGATTTGAATGAATGCGGTATGGATACCATTTTTCTCGTTCTGAATCTGTATTTTTATAAGCCTGGAGAGTATAGAAAAAAGACAATGGGGCTGATTGTAGCACATGGCTACGCAACAGCCAGTTCCATAGCAGACTGTGTGAATCGATTGTTGGAATCTTATGTGTTTGATGCCATCGACATGCCGCTTGATGTAGAAGCATGTGAAATTGCAGAGCATGTGCAAAAGTATATTCGTGAATACGCAATGGCTGATAATCTGATACTCCTGGTCGACATGGGCTCCCTGGAGGAGATGGTCAAGGAACTTCAGTTTCAGGGAACGATGCAACTTGGAATTGTGAATAATGTGTCGACCCGCACAGCTTTGGATATTGGCAACAGGATAGTATGCTATGAAAATATGGAGGAGATTTTGAAAGAATCCTGTAAAAACAGCAGCTGTACGTATAGAATTCTTGTGGGTCAGAAAAAAAAGGACGCAATTCTATTTACCACAGAGGCGGGAGAACATGCGACAGAACGTGTGCTTCGTTTGTTTGAAAAAAGTATTCCGAAAAGAATAGATGTAAAGCTGATTGCCTGTGATAAAGATGTGATATTACTTGAAAAAGATAGAAATCCGATTTTACAGGAATATAATCCGTTGTTTATTGTTAGCACGATGGAAAATCAGGGCGCAGAGGTTCCACAGGTTCTGCTGGAGGACGTAGTTGCATTTCAGGATTTTGATATGTTAAAACAAATTTTGCGGCGATACTTCAATGAGAAAGAACTGGAAGTTTTTAATCAGAATTTACTTACTAATTTTTCACTGGAGAATGTGATTGAAAATATCACCATATTGAATCCCAATGTACTGATGGACTTTATTAAACAGGCTATACGAAATCTGGAGTATCAGTATCATTTGAACTTGAATGGAAAGACACAGGTTGCGCTCTATATTCATACCTGTTGTATGGTGGAGCGGTTGGTTACAAAAGTTTATTGCGATACGCATTTTGGACTGGAAAACTTTATTGAGAAGCAAAAGGAGTTCATACGGATATTTAAGAACAGTTTCCGGGAAGTAGAGGAACATTATCATATAGAAATACCAGTGGGTGAAATCGCTTATATCTATGATTATATTCAAAATGGGAATCAGAAAGGGACGAAAAATGAATAAAACAATGGAAGAATATATTCAGGAAGCCCCGGATAGCATTCGTAACAATATAGAACGAAGAAGCTTTCTTACCAGTGGACTTTCTGAAAAAATAGCAGAGAGCGGATGTCATGAAATCTGTATGGTAGCTTCCGGGTCTTCCTACAATGCAGCCCTGTGTGCACTGGAAGGAATGAAAGCCATGAGTGGGATGAAAATTCGCATCATTACTCCATTTTACTTTCTGGAATATGAAGAAAGCAACACAGAGACTTGTTATCTTTTGATATCACAGAGTGGTTACAGCACAAACATTCTGAAAGCGCTGGACGATGCTGAAAGACGACAGATTTGTTGGTATGGGATTACAGGTCATACAGAATCCGATATGGGACTTTATAGAGAGAAAATATATGATTACGGACTGGGAGAAGAGACGGTTGGCTATGTGACAAAAGGAGTTGTTCTTCTGAGCTTATTTTTATTTCTTCTGGCGATTCAACTGGGAGAGCGGAAAAAGAATTTAAGTAAAACTGCAGAAGAGTGGTACAGGCATCTGTCTCTGTGTGCCAGGTATTCCGAGAAAATGTTTTCCTATACAAAAGATTTGTATGAAAAGCACAGAAAAGAATTTCTATCCATGCAGACTGTTATTTTATGTGGAGGAGGAGCAGCATGGGGAACGGTATGCGAAGGAGCTTTAAAATTAAGTGAGACGCTCAGAATCCCCTGTATTTGCTGTGATCCGGAAGAATTTTTGCATGGACCGTATTATCAGATAACCCCTAATTATACAATTTTTCTGGTGGGAGATAAAAAATCGGAGTTTGAAAGGATGCGCGCGATAGCAAATGGATGTCGAGAGGTAACGGAGCATGTATTTACGGTCGGGTTTGAGGAAAAGGAGGCAGAGTTTTGTAAAGAAGAGATAGCATGGCAAATAAAGCCACTATACCAATTGGTTTTCTTTCAGGAAATTGCGTATCTGGCCAGTGAAGAACTTGACAGTAAAAGATTACATCCATTGGCAAAGGGAATGAAAAAATGGGTTCAGGCAAAATCGGAAAATTATAAAAGAGGCAGGTAAGAACATGAGTAAGATCATACTGGCAAGTCATGGAAAACTGGCAATGGGAATGTACGATGCAGTAAAACTTATTTTGGGTGAGCAGCAGGATGTAAAAATTGTGAGTGCTTACGTCGGTCCAGAATCGTTAGAGGAAACAATTACAGAAGCTTTACCGGGGAATCCGAATGAGGAGGTGCTGGTAGTGACGGACGTATTTGGAGGAAGTGTGAATAACGCATTTTTGGTGAAACTAAATGATTATCCAAAGATGCATTTAATGACGGGCATGAATTTAGGCATGCTTCTGGAATGTTTCAGCAGGAGAGACAATGAAAAGCTGGAAGAAACAGTGCAGTTTATTTTAAAGGCGGGAATGGAGGGATGTGTATACTGTAATACGCTTATGACAGAGAATACAGAAAACAACTTTGATTTTTAGTAGGAAGAAGGTGAAAAAATGGAGAAATTTTTCAGAGTGGATTTTCGGCTGCTGCATGGTCAGGTAGGCATGACATGGATTCCATATCTGGGGGCAGATTGTTTGTTGATTGCGAACGACCATATTATGGATAACACTTTACTGCTCACATCTATAAGAATGGCAAAACCAAGCGGTGTAAAGCTCGTGATTAAGACTATAGAGGACAGTATCGCAGCCCTGAATTCTGGCGTAACGGATAAATATAATCTGATGATTGTGGTAGACAGTATAGAAGATGCATATCGGTTATTGAAAAAGACAGGGTTCAAACAGCTGAATATTGGAGCAACGCGCTTTGCAGTTGGGAAAAAACAGGTTCTGGATGGAGTTTATCTGGATGAGCAGGACATGGGTAGAGTACGTGAACTGGCGCAGGATGGAGTACATATGGAAGTGCAGATGATTCCGTCCAAGCCAAAGACAGATATTATGACACTTATTTAATTGGAGATAGAAAGAATAGGAGGGGTACAATGCTTGTTGAAGCGTTAATCGTAACATTCGTTTATATATTGGGAAGGTGTGAGTGGTTTTTAGGATCTTCGAATATTCGCCGCCCGATCGTATTGGGAACTATTCTGGGGATTTTGCTGGGTCAGCCAGCACAGGGAGCGATTATGGGAGCTACATTGGAACTTGCGTTTATCGGAGCGGTTTCCATTGGAGCAAGTATGCCGCCGGAAATGATTTCTGGAACCGTGTTGGGAGTCGGATTTGCGATTGTAACCGGAGGAGGCACGGAGACAGCTCTGGCCTTGGGAATTCCGATTGCATCCTTGTTACTGGTTGTCAATACTGTATTGAATCAGCCGATTCTGATTTTAATGTGCCATCGCTGTGATCATTACGCAGAACTGGGAGATACCAGAGGATTTGAGCGGACAGTACTGGCATCTGGCTTTATACCGACGATTATTATGGCACCGATTATATTTTGTGCGTTCTATTTTGGAACAGATGCAGTGACATCTGCACTTAATGTCGTTCCGGACTTTGTACGGAGTGGAATCAGTGTTGCGTGTGGAATGATTCCTGCGATAGGTTTTGCTATGCTGGCGCAGATGGTATGGGGAAAGAAAGTAGCGCCGTTTTTCTTCCTGGGATATTTTCTGGTGGCATATCTGGAAATTTCCACAACGGGAATTACGATTTTTGCAGTCATTATTGCAGCTCTGATTATGTTACTTGGAAATCATGGCAATCTGCAATTGGCAGCGAATGCAAAGGAGGAGGTAGATGATAATGAGTTCTGAGAAGAATCGTATTACAAAGGCTGATTTAAAGAAAATATTCTGGCGTTCCGTTCCGACAGAACACTCATGGAATTATGAAAGACAGAGTAACTGCTCATATTGTTTTGCATTGCTTCCAATTTTGAAGAAGCTGTATCCGGACAAAAAAGATTTAAGCGAGAGTATGAAACGGCATATGGAGTTTTTTAATACTACGCCTTATGTGGTAACATTTCCGTTGGCAATCAGTGCGGCTATGGAGGAGAAACGTGCAGAGAATCCGGATAATTTTGATACGGCTAGCATTGTAAATGTGAAAACAGCTTTAATGGGACCAATGGCGGCTATCGGTGATACGCTGTTTCACGGAACGTTACGTATTGTGGCAACCGGTATAGGAACAACACTGGCGCTTCAGGGAAATCCATTGGGAGCATTACTGTTTCTGCTGATATTTAACATACCGGCATGGGCTATTCGTTATATTATGACATTTAAAGGATATGAGGTAGGAACAGGCTTCCTAGAAAAAATTCAGAAATCCGGTATTATGGAAACTTTTACATTTCTGGCCAGCATTATTGGTTTGATGGTAACTGGAGCAATGTCTGCGGGAAGTATTGGTTTGGCTTTAAATATTAATTTTGGAACCGGGGACGCGGTGACATCTGTTCAGTCATTGATTGACGGTATTGTTCCAAGATTACTGCCTCTTGTACTGTTTGGAATTGTTTGGAAATTGCTTAAGAAAAAGAAAGTGAGTCCGTTGGTGATGATGCTGGCGATGATTGTAATTGGAATTATCGGAGCGTATTTTAACATTTGGGGCTAGAGAAAAACACGTCCGGCTGACAGAACTGATGTCAACCGGACGTGTTTTTTGAATATGATTTTCAAACTTCAATCAGGCAATGATCTCCAGCTCCACCTGGGGCAGAAGTTCCTTCACGTCGGCCTCCCGGGCAAGCAGGGTACCCTCCTGCCGTACAGAACCGGCCGCACAGGCCATGGCGTAGCGGAGCATATCGGCGGTGTCCAGGCGCTTCCGGAGGGCATAACACATACCGGCCACCATGGAGTCGCCCGCGCCGGTCAGACCCTTGGCTTCCACAGGAATGGCTTTCGCCCGGTAGGTGTGCTCCTGATCCAGCAATAGCGCGCCGTCGGCGCCCATGGAAATGCAGACATAGGGGATGCCCCCATCTACGATTTGGCGGGCAACCTCGAGGGGACCCTTGCCGGCTTTCAGTTCGTTCTTGAAGGCCTGCTCAAATTCCTTGCTGTTGGGCTTAATCAGGAAGGGCTTTTCTTCCAGTCCCAGCCGGAACGGTTCACCGGTGGTGTCCAGTACAGTCTTGACATCTTTTTTGTGGGCCAGGTGGATGAGGCGCTGATAGATATTGGCGGGGACGCCGGGCGGCACGCTGCCGCTTAACACCAGAATATGTGTGTGATCCAGTCGCACATCAATTTCGTCCACCAGCTTTTCGATGGCAGCGAAGGAGACGTTAGGTCCGGCCTCATTGACCTCAGTCATGATGTGGTTGGACTGGTCAAAAAGCTTGATATTCGTTCGGATAGCGCCCTCTGAACGGACAAAATAGTATTGCAGGCCCCGGGCTGTCATGGCATGTTCCAGAGTATTGCCGCTTTCACGGAAGTTCAGTCCCATGCACATAGTTTCTTCTTTCAGGTTATTCAGCACGGTGCTCACATTTAGTCCTTTTCCGGACAGGTCTACGCGGGTATTCTTCACCCGGTTGTAAGCGCCGATTTCCAGATTATCCAGATAAATGGTTTTGTCGATGCAGGGATTCAAAGTTACAGATAATACCATAAATAAATACCTAACTATCCTTTCTTACAGATGATTCACGTCTCTCCCTCTGTCTTTCATTATAGAAAATACAGAAAAGAAAGTCAATGTTGATGGAAAATTCTGAAATATAAAAAAGAAAGGAAAAGATTGGCGGAAACCTTGACGCATTATACCGCTCGGTATATAATGGAAATAGAAACAGAACCGGCGGAAATTCTGGTATCTCGGAAGAGCCTGGAAAGGGGATTCTTACCGGAGGGACACACATATGGACAACAGGGAAACCATTCTTGAGACAGCGCTGGATTTATTTTATACCAGGGGCTACGACGCAGTGGGCGTCCAGGAGATCGCGGAGCGATCCGGCGTGACGAAGCCGACGCTGTACTATTATTTTAAAAGTAAATACGGTCTTCTGGAACAGCTACTTTTGAGCCGGAGCGAGGGCTTTGCGGCGGAGCTTCGTGAGGCGTGCGCTTACCATGGCGACCTGAAGAATACCCTGTGTGCGGCGGCCCGGACAGCGGCGGCCTTTGTGGCGCGGGAACCGAAGTTTTCGGCGCTTTTCGTGGCGCTCTACCATTCGGCAAAGGGAAATGACGCTTATAAGGCCGTGCGCCCCCTGGTGTTCCGCCTGCAGCGGCAGATCGAAGAAGTTTTCATCAACGCTTCAGCGGACTTGGGCAATATGCACGGGCGGCAGCGGCAATTTTCCCTCGGTTTCATCGGCCTGGTTTTGTACTACATTGTCATGAAGCAGGAGATCAGCAAGCGCCAGGATGTGCAGATCACGGAAGAGGAGATCGAAGCGCTGGTACATCAGTTCATGCACGGTATTTATTCGTAATGGATTCAGAAAAAAGAGACTTACAAGGGGAGGACAAAAAAGATGGCCAAATGGTATGAAGAAGCCATTTTTTATCATATTTATCCGCTGGGACTTCTGGGCGCGCCCAAGACCCACACGGAGGACGGCGTGACCCACCGGCTGCGGGAGCTGGACGACTGGGTGCGGCACATGAAGGAGTGCGGATTCACGGCGACCTATATCGGACCTCTGTTCGAATCCACCAGCCACGGTTACGATACAAGGGATTATAAGCAGGTGGACAGCCGCCTGGGCGACAATGAGGATTTTAAGCATTTCGTAAAGCTTTGCCATGAAAATGGCATCCGGGTGGTGGTAGACGGCGTCTTTAATCACACCGGCCGAGAATTTTTCGCATTCCGGGATATTCAGAAAAACCGGGAGAATTCCCCGTACCGTTGCTGGTATCAGGACGTGAGCTTCGAGGGCAATACCCATTACAACGACGGCTTTTACTACAAGGCCTGGCACAACTGCTTCGAACTGGCGAACCTGAATCTCTGGGATCGGGGCGTGAAGGATTACCTTCTGGATGTGGTGCGGTTCTGGATTGACGAATTCGATATCGACGGTATCCGCCTGGACTGTGCAGACTGCCTGCAGTTTGATTTCATGAAGGAGCTGCGTTGGGTGACCGGTCAGAAAAAGGAGGATTTCTGGCTCATGGGCGAGGTGATTCACGGAGATTACGCCCGGTGGGTCAACGATGAGACGCTTCATTCGGTGACCAATTATGAGCTGTGGAAGGGTCTGTATTCCGGCCACAATGATCATAATTATTTCGAAATCGCCCATACCATAAGACGGCAGTTCGACGCGAACGGCGGCATTTACAAGGGATGCAGACTCTATTCCTTTGTAGAGAACCACGACGTAGATCGTATCGTCAATAAGTTAAAGGAAAAGGGCTTTTTACAGTCAGTATACACGTTACTGTACACACTGCCCGGTATCCCATCCGTCTACTACGGCGGCGAGTGGGGCGTGGAAGGCCGAAAAGAGGGAGCCTGCGACGATGGTCTGCGGCCCCACCTGGTACTCTCCGAGATGGAGGCCAATCCGCCGATTCCGGAGCTAAAAGGATTGTTATGTAAACTGGGTGCCATCCGTCAGGCGAATCTGGCACTGACCGACGGCGTGTATCGGGAGCTGCTTCTGACGAACAGGCAGTACGCATTTGCCAGAATCCTGGGAAATGAGGCTGTAATCACAGCAGTGAACAACGATGCGAACCCGGTCCACATGGAAATCAATTGCCCGGTGTCCGCATCAGGCGCACAGGAAGCACTGACCGGTACGGACGCAGAGCTCCAGGACGGCAGGATTATCTGGGAAATGCCCGCGTATGGCAGTGCAATATTTGTAATTTGTTAAATCAGCCTGAAGCATTTACTGCTGAAGGCGTGAGAAAGTGATTCCGGTATTTATAGTTAAATAGGGGTGAGATTATGAAGGGTAAGAGAACACGGGCGGACGCCAAGGTAAGAGAGGCAGAAAAGGCGGCGAAGAGAGCCGCACAGGGAAATAAACCGAAGAAAATAGCTGCAGTAAAGGCAACAGAAACCGGGACAGCAACGGCACAGAAGCCGGAGGTATCCTGCTTCATCAGCGATTTTGACCAGTACCTGTTCGGACAGGGCAATCACTATGATATTTTCCGGAAGCTGGGCGCGCATCTGACGGAGCATGAGGGACAGAAGGGCGTGCATTTCGCAGTCTGGGCGCCCCATGCGGTGACAGTACACGTCATCGGCGAATTCAACGGCTGGAATGAGACAAGCCATCCCATGAGCCGGCTGGATCCATTAGGAATCTGGGAGGTGTTCGTGCCGGGCGTACAGCTTGGCTGCCTCTATAAATATCTGATTGAGGCGCAGGATCACAGTCTGCTTTACAAGGCCGATCCTTATGCTACCGAGGCGGAGAGGCGTCCGGGTACCGCGTCGAAGGTATCCGATATTTCGGATTTCCGTTGGTCGGACAAGGACTGGATGGAGAAGCGGAAAAAGAAGGATCCGAAGGAAGAGCCCATGGCCATCTATGAGGTGCATCCGGGTTCCTGGAAGAAGCATCCCCATGGTCCCGATGAGGACGGGTATTATAATTACCGGGAGCTGGCCCATGAGCTGGCAGATTATGTGCTGGAGATGGGGTACACCCATGTGGAGCTGATGGGCATCGCGGAACATCCCTTCGACGGCTCCTGGGGCTATCAGGTGACCGGCTACTATGCGCCCACCTCCCGCCACGGCAGCCCGAAGGATTTTATGTATCTGATCAATTATCTGCATCAGAAGAAGATTGGCGTCGTCCTGGATTGGGTTCCGGCCCATTTTCCCAAGGACGCCCATGGTCTGGCGGACTTCGACGGCCAGCCGTTGTATGAGTATCCGGATCCCAGAAAGGGCGAGCATCCCGACTGGGGCACCAAGGTATTTAACTACGAGATGAACGAAGTGAAGAACTTCCTGATTGCCAATGCCCTGTACTGGGTCGAGGAGTTCCATGTGGATGGACTGCGCGTGGACGCGGTGGCTTCCATGCTGTACCTGGATTACGGCAGAGAGTCCGGCCAGTGGATTCCGAATAAGTTCGGCGGCAATAAGAACCTGGAGGCCATCGAGTTCTTCAAGCATCTGAATTCCGTGCTGCTGGGCCGCAATCCGGGTGTGGTGACCATTGCTGAGGAATCTACCGCATGGCCCATGGTGACGGGCAGACCCGAGGACGACGGTCTGGGCTTCTCCTTCAAATGGAATATGGGTTGGATGAACGATTTCCTGGAATATATGAAGCTCGACCCCTATTTCCGGAAGGGCGCGCATAATCTGATGACCTTTGCCATGACCTATGCCTACAGCGAGAATTATATTCTGGTGCTGTCCCACGACGAGGTGGTGCATCTGAAGCGCTCCATGATCAATAAGATGCCGGGCGAGTACGAGGAAAAATTCGCGAACCTGAAGGCGGCTTACGCGTTCATGCTGGGTCACCCGGGCAAGAAGCTGCTGTTCATGGGGCAGGAATTCGCCCAGCTTCAGGAGTGGAGCGAGGCCAGAGAGCTTGACTGGTATCTGCTGGAACAGGACGAGCACAGGGAGCTTCAGGCCTTTGTGAAGGCGCTGCTGCATCTCTACCAGAAGCATCCGGCTCTCTACGAGCTGGATACCCATCCTGAGGGCTTTCAGTGGATCAATGCCAACGACGGCTACCGCAGTATCTTCTCCTTCATGCGCTTCGACAAGGCGCGGAAGAAGAACCTGCTCTTTGTCTGCAACTTCACGCCGGTGGAGCGCCCTGATTACCGGGTGGGCGTACCGAAGAAGAAGCAGTACAAGCTGGTTCTGGACAGCGACGCGGCAGAGTTTGGCGGCAGCGGCGTAGAGAAGCCGACCGTCTACAAGGCCGAGGCCGGCGAGTGCGACGGCCAGCCCTATTCGATTGCTTATCCGCTTCCGGGGTATGGAGTGGCTGTGTTTGAGTTTTAAATTGGAATGAAATATTGGAAAGGCTGCTGCGGACAGATTTAAGAGAATCTGTCTGCAGCAGCCTTTTTATGGAATAGGAAATTCCGATAGAATTCCCTATTCCATAAAAGCAAGCAGAGTTTGCAAAGATGCGCACTCTTTTTTTAGAATAAATGATTTACATAATTCATTATTATTCTTCGGACGGAAACTTCGCCTTCTCCAGCGCCCGCTCCACGGCTCCGAGGATTACCTGGGAGGTGTACTGGGTTTCTTCGGAGTAGTCCAGACCGTCCAGGGACTGGGTTTCACAAATCTGGTCCGCCAGGTTGTCGAGGGCGGGCTGCATCAGAGGGTACATGGTTTCGATGGTTTCGTCTAGGTTGTTGAAGGCGATGGCTTCGATGCGGGTCTCGCTTACGGTGACGGCTACGTCTACGGCGTTGCCTCCCAGGGTGATGGACGAGGTGTAGACGCCGGGGGTGTATGCAGCGTCAGCGGTGGCGGTGTTCTTTTTATCCTTTGGAGCGAACATGTAGACCAGCAGCAGAATCAGAAGGATGCCCAGTGCTACGAAGATGCCGGTGTAGATGAGCTCCTTCATGCGGAGCACGACGATTTTGGTTTTTGAACTCATGGGAAGCCCTCCTGCGGGGGATTCGATTGTTATAGGATATGCGGGAGGGGAGGGATCTATGACGGACGGGGGGGCTTTGTAGTTATCTGTGTTCATCGTTTATCGGACACGGTGTGCCACCCACGGACGCGAGGTTCGCAGGTGTCTCACAGCGTCCGCTAAAACGCTGTACACTGGGAAATTACAAAGTCCCGCCCCTGATTTTGATTGCACTATCGCTCAATGAAGCCCTCTCCGAGTACTTCCCGAACATCTGTCACGATAACAAAGGCGTTCGGGTCGCATTCTTTTGTCAGCTCTTTCAGGTAGACAATCTGCTTTTTTGCGACTACGCAAAAAAGCATGTTCTTGGCGTCTCCGGAGTACATGCCGGTGGCGGAGATGCCGGTGACGCCGCGGTCCAGATCGGTCATGAGGATCCGGGACAGCTCGTCGGGTTTTTCGGTGATGATGAAGGCGGCTTTGGAGAATTTCAGACCGTCTATCAGGCCGTCGGCGATGCGGGAAGTCAGATAGATGGCAATGATGGCGTAGAGGGCCATCTGGATGCCGAACAGGTATGCGCCGAACAGGACGATCAAGGTGTCCAGCAGCCACATGATGGTGGCGGTGCTGTAGTGGGGCAGAAAGTGCTGGATCAGGGCGGCGATGAGGTCCGTGCCGCCGGTGGTGGCCTGGACTACGAAGACAAGGCCGATGCCGGCACCCATGATGAGGCCGCCGTAGAGGGCTGACAGCAGCAGGTCGCCTTCGGCGATGGGGATGACCGGAAGGACGGACAGCCAGAATGACAGCATGACGGTGGCGAAGCCGGTGCGCAGCAGGTAGCGGAAGCCTTTGAGCTTCACAGCCAGCAGCAGGAACGGCACGTTCAGGATCAGGTTGGTGACGGACAGCGGGACGCCGCCGGGCACCAGTTTTTCGGTGAGCTGGCGGATGATAATGGCCAGACCGGAGAAGCCACCGGTGACGAGGCTTGCCGGGTCGAAGACGGACGCTACGGCGAAGGCCATCAGGGCAGTTCCGATGGTGATGAGCAGAATGTCCCGCAATTTCATTTTTCTAGTTACAGTCATTTTTTTAATTCCCTTTCAATATGATCTTTCCACGATTCAAACTATCATAGGAAGTAAGAAAAAGCAAGGGGGAACTGCCGGATACTTCTTTGTGAACTATGCATAGGGGATTTCTGGGGGATTTTATGAAGGTAAATTGCGGAAATGCATAAAAATTTTGCATTTCCTCTTTTCAATTTTGTAGTTTTGCATTAATATATAGATTAGGTATTTAGTGTTTTAGAGAAAACAGGGGTGTTTTTTTGTGAATTTTGCCAGATATGCGATGAGAGAAGGACTGGCGATATGCACAAATACAAAAACTATATGCAAAAAAGGAGCGGAGAGAGTTATGATTTCGAATCAGGTACTGCAGAATACGATTGACGGTCTCAAAGGAATTACCCGGATCGATCTTTGTGTGATTGATACCGAGGGTAAAGTTCTTGCGTCTACTTTTCCGGAGGCGGACGCTTATACAGGGTCTGTGCTTGCTTTCATTGATTCTCCGGCGGACAGCCAGGTGATTCAGGGCTTCCAGTTTTTTAAGATTTTTGACGATACGCAGTTGGAATATATTCTTCTGCTGAACGGCGGAAGTGAGGATGCGTATATGATTGGCAAGCTGGTGGTCTTCCAGATCCAGAATTTACTGGTTGCATATAAGGAGCGTTTCGATAAAGATAATTTTATCAAGAACCTGCTTCTGGACAATCTGCTTCTGGTGGATATCTACAACCGCGCCAAGAAGCTGCATATCCAGACTGAGGTGCGCAGAGCTGTCTTTATCATTGAGACGGGGCGGGAGAAGGATACGGCTTCTCTGGAAAATGTGCGGACACTGTTTGGCACCAAGTCCCATGATTTTATCACAGCTGTGGACGAGAAGAATATCATTGTGGTCAAGGAGTTGGCAGATAATGAGGGGTATCCGGAGCTGAACCGTACGGCCAGGGTGATCTGTGATCTGCTGAACAGCGAGGGCGACGAGCACGTTCATATCGCTTACGGCACCATTGTGAATGAAATTAAAGAAGTGTCCCGTTCCTACAAGGAAGCGCGGATGGCTCTTGACGTGGGCAAGATTTTCTTTGATGATAAGGATATTATTGCCTACAGTACGCTGGGTATCGGCCGTCTGATTTATCAGCTGCCGATTCCGCTGTGCAAGATGTTTATCCGGGAAATTTTTGATGGCAAGTCTCCCGATGATTTTGACGAGGAGACTCTGACCACCATCAATAAGTTTTTTGAGAACAGCCTGAATGTGTCTGAGACATCCAGACAGCTGTATATCCACCGCAATACACTGGTGTACAGGCTTGACAAGCTGCAGAAGAGTACGGGCCTTGACCTGCGGGTTTTTGAGGACGCGATTACCTTCAAGATCGCGTTGATGGTTGTAAAGTATATGAAGTACATGGAATCTATGGATTATTAAGCTTCGGCTGAGGAGTGAAAAAATGATTGACATGCAAAATGTGACAAAGTCCTATGCCACGGGCGTGCAGGCCTTAAACGGCGTGACGCTGCATATTGACAAGGGCGAATTTGTTTTTATCGTAGGAAACAGCGGTTCCGGTAAGTCTACGCTGATTAAGCTGCTTCTGAAGGAGCTGGAGCCCAGTTCCGGAACCATTAAGGTAAATGGAATTAATCTGAATAAGATGAAAGCGCAGGCCATCCCCAAGTACCGCAGAAAGCTGGGCGTGGTGTTCCAGGATTTCCGTCTTCTGAAGGACCGGAATGTCTATGAAAATATCGCGTTCGCCCAGCGGGTTATCGCGACCCCAAGCAAGGATATCCGCAAGAATGTGCCGAAGATGCTGTCCCTGGTGGGACTGGCGGAGAAGTATAAGTCATTCCCGAAGCAGCTTTCCGGCGGCGAGCAGCAGCGTGTGGCTCTGGCGAGAGCCCTGGTGAACCGGCCCAATATTCTTCTGGCCGACGAGCCCACCGGTAATCTGGACCCGAAGAATTCCAGGGAAATCATGAAGCTTCTGGAGACTATCAATGAGCGCGGTACCACCGTTCTGGTGGTGACCCACAACCAGGAGATTGTAGATCAGATGAAGAAGCGGGTAATTGTTATGAACAAAGGCGTCATTATCAGTGACGAGCGCAACGCTGGGTACAAACAGAATGCGAATTAGTTCTATCGGCTACTGCCTGAAGCAGGGCATGAAAAATATCTGGCGTAACAAAATGTTCTCTCTTGCGTCCATCGCGACCATGTCCGCCTGCATTTTCCTGTTCGGAATCTTTTTCTGCGTGGTAGAGAACTTCCAGTACATGGTGCGGGAGGCGGAGAAATCCGTGGCTGTAACTGTGTTCTTTGATGAAGGTCTGTCCGATGAGGAGATTCAGGCCATCGGTGAGAAGATTCAGGCCCGGGATGAGGTATCTGAGGCGGTCTTTGTATCCGCGGAGGAATCCTGGGAACAGTATAAGGCGATTTACTTTAAGGACAATCCTCAGCTGGCGGAGGGCTTTGCGGACGATAATCCGCTGGCCAACCAGGCTCACTATGAGATTTACTTAAATGATGTGGAGGAACAGCAGAGCCTGGTAGACTGGCTGGGCAGTGTAGAAGGCGTCCGCAAGATTAACCAGTCCGCGCAGGTGGCGGATATTCTGACAAACTTCAATATGCTGATTGGATATATTTCCATCGCGGTGATTATATTGCTTTTGTGTGTATCGGTCTTCCTGATCAGCAACACGGTCACTATCGGTATCGCGGTCCGCAAGGAAGAAATCGCGATCATGAAGCTGATCGGCGCCACCAACGGTTTTGTCAAGGCGCCCTTTGTGGTAGAGGGTATTGTCATCGGTATTCTGGGCGCGGCCTTCCCGCTGACGCTGCTGTATTATCTGTATACACAGCTGGTGGGTTTTGTGGGAGACAAATTTAATGCCCTGACGGGACTTCTGCAGTTCCTTCCGGTAAATGATATGTTCCGGATTCTGCTTCCGGTAGGCTTGGCGCTTGGTGTAGGCATTGGTTTCTTCGGTAGCTTCTTTACGATTCGGAAGCATCTGAAGGTGTAAGTGCTCCGTAACTGGTCAGGTACTGAACCGTTACAATGCCTCATAGAAAAGGATAAAGAATAGAATGAAAAGAACGCGTATGGTAAGCGCGCTGCTTGTGGTTGCGCTTACAGCTGGCTGTATTTTCACAAATGAGAACCTGCGGGTGTCCGCTACGGCGAACCAGATCGATACCGGCGATCTGGAAGATAAGAAGCAGGATACGCTGGATAAAATCAAGGATATCAAATCTGACATCAGCAATACGAAAAAAAAGATTTCTGATCTGGAAAATAGCAAGAGTAATCTGGAAACCTATATTTCCAAGCTTGATCAGGAGGCAAATGATCTGGCGAAGCAGATCGATAAGCTGAATAAGGATATTGAAGTGAAAAAAGAAGAGATTTCGACCGCTGAGGCAGAGCTTGACGAAGCGGAAGCTACAGCTGCCCGGCAGTATGAGGATATGAAGAAACGGATTCAGTATCTTTACGAAAATGGAAATCCTTCTTATCTGGAGCTGCTTCTTACCTCCGAAAGTATGGCGGATTTTCTGAATAAGTCCAGCTATGCGGAGCAGATGACGGCCTACGACCGGAATATGCTGGAGGAGTACATTGCCCAGAAACAGGCGGTGGAAGAGAAGAAAAAGGAGCTGGAATCTGAAAAAGAAGAGCTGGACGCCATGGCGGGCGCGGCTTCCGAGCAGAAGAAGACCGTAGACGCTCTGATCAAGACCAAGACAGCCCAGATTCAGAGCTATCAGGATCAGATCGACAGCGAGAACAGCAATGCAGAAGAGTATAAAGCCGATTTGGCAAAGCAGCAGAAGCTTCTGGATCAGATTGAGCAGCAGATCGCGGCGGCGGCAGCAGCCAACGCTCAGGCCAGTGACGGTGATGGAGGAGCCTCCGGCTTCGTATGGCCCTGTCCCAGCAGTCGGAGAATTACCAGTGGATTTGGCAATCGTGCCCAGCCTACAGCAGGCGCGTCGACCAACCACAAGGGCATTGATATCGGAGCATCCTACGGAGCTTCGATCGTAGCGGCAGCCTCCGGGCGTGTGACCACGGCGGCCTATAGTAGTTCTGCCGGCAATTACATCGTCATTTCCCATGGAAACAGTCTGTCTACCGTATATATGCATTGTTCTGCGCTGTATGTGAGCGCAGGCCAGACCGTCAGCGCAGGCCAGGCAATCGCGGCAGTGGGTTCCACCGGTTATTCCACCGGCAACCACCTGCATTTCGGCGTAATTAAGAACGGAAGTTATGTAAACCCAACGGCATACGTGGGCGGATGATCATGACTGTTTGCAGGCAACGTCTCGTGAGACGTTTTGGCATGCATGGGACAAAAGATAAGGACGTATACTGGAATTATGGAAAATAAAAAGCAGTTTATCAAAGGCTTTGCCGTGGGCATACTCGTCACCGTGCTGTTGGCGGGCGGTATCTTTGCCGGAAGCAATGCACTTACCAAAGCATCTGATGAAAAGAAAGCAGAGAGTGGCGAACTGAATCTGACCAGCAGTCAGGTAGAGGATAAAATCACCGAGATTGAGACACTGGTTCAGAATTATTATCTGAATGACATCGACACGGATCAGGTAGAGAACTATCTGTATAAAGGCATGATCGTGGGGCTTGACGACCCCTATGCCGCTTATTATACGAAGGAAGAGTACCAGAGTCTGATGGACTCCACTAATGGCAGCTATTATGGCATTGGCGTGGAAATGAGCCAGAACATGACCACCGGTATCATTACCATTACCCGTGTCTTCGAGGGATCGCCTGCGGAGGAAGCGGGGCTGCTTCCGGGCGACGTGATCTATAGGGTGGATGATGAGGAGGTAACCGGTGAGGATCTGACCAAGGTGGTCTCCAAAGTAAAAGGAGCCGAGGGCACGACCATACCGATCTCTGTGGCCCGGGAAGGGGAGAGCGATTATCTGACCTTCGATGTGGAGCGCAGAATGATCGAGATATCTACCGTAACTCATAAGCTGCTGGATGGCAATATTGGTTATATCTCCGTGACCAGCTTCGACGACGTGACAGTAAATCAGTTTCTGGCCGCCCTGGATGACCTGGAAAATCAGGGTGAGACCGCTCTCATCATCGATCTCCGTAATAATGGCGGCGGCCTGGTATCCAGTGCCTGCAGCATGCTGGATCGTCTGCTTCCGGAGGGCCTGATTGTATACACGGAGGATAAATACGGCAACCGGGATGAGATGAAATCTGATGTGGAAAACTATTTCGACAAACCGCTGGTTCTCCTGGTAAACGGCAACAGCGCCAGCGCTTCGGAGATCTTTGCCGGAGCCATCAAAGATTATGGCATCGGTACCCTGGTGGGCACTCAGACCTTCGGCAAAGGTATTGTCCAGAAGATCTACCCCTTAAGCGACGGCACCGCCGTGAAACTGACCGTCTCCAAGTACTACACGCCAAACGGCAACAACATCCACGGAATCGGCATTGCGCCAGACGTGGAGGTGGAACTGGATCCGGCTGTAGCCAATGAAGTGGTGATACCGGAGGAGAAGGACAATCAGCTGCAGAAGGCGATGGAGATCCTGACAGAAAAGTGAAATAAATTGCAAAGCGAAACCCGGTCGGATTTTTACGACCGGGTTTTTTGCGTTCAAATTTGTCGTAAAAATGTGTGAAAGCTTTCGAAAATAGGTAAAAATAGATAAACAGGAGGAAATACATAAAACTAAAACGTTCAAAAAATTCATAAATTATCAATATTCTATGCAAAGTGCCAAATCTATGTTTACATAACTGTACAATAGACATATAAAAATTGTTCAATACGACAAAAGTATCAAAACAGACATAAAATGAGCATAAAATATGCAAAATATTCATAAAAATACTTGAAAGAAATTTCACCGTCATGTAAGATAACCCCATAGGAAATAAGGAACCAAAAAACATAAAGTTAAGCAAAGAAAGGGAGATTTGAAAAATGTCCAAGATTAGCGAAATGACAAGAGACAGCTGGATCAAAAGCACCTTCCCGGAGTGGGGAACCTGGCTCGTAGAAGATATCGAGAACGAGGTTGTAGCTCCCGGAAACGTGGCTATGTGGTGGCTGGGATGTACCGGCGTATGGTTTAAGACACCGGCTGACACCAATATCACCATCGACCTGTGGTGCGGAAACGGTAAGAGAACCCATGGCGACAACAAGATGAAGCCAGGCCATCAGATGGCAAATATGTGCGGCGGACGTCTGATGCAGCCGAACCTTCGTAACGTACCGTTCGTTATCGACCCGTTCGCTTTCAAGCATGTAGATGCAGTTCTGGCAACTCATTACCATCAGGATCATATGTCTGCAGAGTGGGCAGCACACGTTATCCAGAGCGGAATGACTACTACAGATGAGAACGGAAAAGAGATTCCGGTACCGTTCATCGGACCGAAGAAGTCTGTAGAGACCTGGGTAAAATGGGGCGTTCCGGAAGACCGTTGCATTACTGTAAAACCGGGCGACACCATCAAGATCAAAGACCTTGAGATTATCGCGCTGGACAGCTTCGACCGTACCTGTATCGTTACCACAGACGATACCAGTGAGAACAGAGAAGAGCTGACAGGCGTTTGCCCCACCGATATGGATGATAAGGCAGTAAACTACCTGGTTAAGACTCCGGGCGGAAACATCTATCACTCCGGTGACTCTCACTTCTCCATTTACTTTGCAAAGCATGGTAAGGATTATGATATCGATGTTGCCTTTGGTTCCTTCGGTGAGAACCCCATCGGTATGCAGGATAAGATGAGTTCCGTAGATATCCTTCGTATGGCAGAGAACCTGCAGTGTAAAGTTGTTGTTCCGATTCACTGGGACGTATGGACCAACTTCCAGGCTGACTGCGACGAGATTAAGCTGCTGTATGATTTCAAGAAGGACAGAAACGAGTACAAGTTCCATCCGTTCTTCTGGCAGGTAGGCGGAAAGTACACCTATCCCCAGGACAAGGATAAGATTTACTATCATCACAGAAGAGGCTTTGAGGACTGCTTCGAGCATCCCCAGAACATTCCGTTCCGTTCCTGTCTGTAAGCTTTGGAATAAGGGAGAAGAGGATTATGTTAAGAGAGTTTGTAGAAAAGAAGCATTATCTGTTTGCCAAGGAAGCGAAGGATTGGGAAGACGCTATCATCATGAGCTGCAAGTCTCTGGAGGCAGACGGAACGGTAGAATCCAATTATGCCCATGACATCGTAGAGTGTGTCCGCAAGTACGGTCCGTATATTGTAATCATGCCGAACATTGCGATGCCGCATTCCCAGGAGGGTGCAGTCGGAGTCAATAAGACAGCCATCGGCTTCATGAAGCTGGAGAAGCCGGTCAGCTTTGACCCGAACGACCCGGAAAAGGACGCTCAGCTGTTCTTCACACTGGCATCCTGCAATCCGGATCAGCATCTGAATAATATGATGCGTCTGTCAGAGATGCTGATGAACGAGGAACTGGTAGCAGAGCTTCTGAAGGCTGAGGGGCCCGAGGATCTGCTGAAGCTTCAGGAGAAGTATCTGGACAAGTAAGAACCTGACTGCGGCCCGTGAGGTCGGGCTGCGGTTATCATAAAGGGGAAAATGTAGGAGGAAAAGAGTTATGGATATTTTAATGAGAGCATGGTCGTATTTTGCTACGAACATTCTGCAGCAGCCGGCGTGGATGATCGGCCTGATCGTACTGATCGGTTACATTCTGCTGAAGAAACCGTGGTATGATGTACTTGGCGGAACCATCAAGGCAGTCGTAGGTTACATGATCCTGGCAGCAGGTTCCGGCGGACTGGTAAGCAACTTCCGTCCGGTGCTGGTAGGTCTGAAGGACCGTTTCAATCTGGACGCTATGGTTATCGACCCGTATTTCGGACAGAACGCGGTAACCGCAGGCGTGGAGGAAGTATTTGGAAAGCCGTTTTCACAGGTTATGATGCTTCTTCTGATTGCGTTTATCATCAACATTTTACTGGTTCGTTTCAGTAAGGTGACAAAGCTTCGTTCCCTGTTTACCACAGGTCACGTACAGGTACAGCAGGCTTCCACAGCTTACTGGCTGATCCTGTTCGCACTGCCGGGACTGGCTACCAATAACACAGCGCTTCTGGTAGTAATGGCAATCGTACTTGGTCTGTACTGGGCAGTAGGCTCCAACCTGACCATCAAGCCGACCCAGGAGCTGACAGACGGCGCAGGCTTCTGTCTTGGACATCAGCAGATCATGGGAGTAGCACTGTTCTCCTGGATCGCAGGCAAGATGCATGAGCGCGACGTAAAGAAGGGCAAAGAGGCTTCCAAGAAGCTGGAGGATATCGAGCTTCCGGGCTTTATGTCCATCTTCAACGAGAACATGGTATGTACCGCAATTCTGATGACTGTATTCTTTGGAGCAATCCTTCTGGTTCTTGGCAGAGATTATCTGACTGAGGCCGGATTCATGAAGGAAGGACAGAGCTTCCTGTTCTATATCCTGACTGTCTGCCTGAACTTCGCAGTATATCTGGCAATCCTGCAGCTGGGTGTTCGTACCTTCGTAACAGAGCTGACCAATTCCTTCCAGGGTATTGCCAATAAGTGGCTCCCGGGTTCCGTACCGGCAGTAGACTGTGCAGTATCTTACGGTTTCGGTTCTCCGAACGCAGTACCGCTTGGATTCCTGGCTGGTGCTCTTGGACAGTTCCTTGCCATCGGCGCTCTGATTCTTCTGAAGAGCCCGGTACTGGTAATTGCCGGATTCGTACCTGTTTTCTTTGACAATGCGACCATCGCGGTGTATGCTAATAACAAGGGCGGTCTGAAGGCAGCGCTTATCCTGCCGTTTATCTCCGGTCTGTGCCAGGTATTCGGTTCTGCGTTAATCGCAGGCTGGGTAGGTATGGCAGCATACGGCGGATACCTTGGTATGTGGGACTGGGCAGTTGTATGGCCGGTATTCACAGTTCTGATGAAGTACTTAAGCTACGCAGGTCTGGCAATCGTTATTGTTGCCCTGCTGGCTATCCCGCAGCTGCAGTACAGAGCTGACAAGGAAGGCTACTTCCTGATGACTGAGGACTGGGAAGCATACAAAGAACTGAAGGCTAAGAAGGCTGAATAAAGATTCGTCAAATATACACTAGTTAATCCGATAGGAGGAAACGACAATGTTGAACATTTTGGTTTGCTGCGCAAACGGCGCCGGAACAAGTCTGATGATGAAGATGACTACAGAGAAGGTTGTAAAGTCTCTGGGTATCAAGGTTGGAAAGCTGCATCACTGCTCTCTTTCTGAAGGAAAGAGCTCCGCAACCCAGTTTGATGTAGTATTCTGCCCGCTGAACTTCATCTCCATGTTCAAGGAAGCAGAAGCAAAGGGTGTCCATGTAATCGGTCTGAAGAACGTCATGTCTCAGGCAGAGATGGAAGAGAAACTGAAAGCATCCGGAGTGCCGCTTGAGTAATAACTAAAACGAGGGCGCGTCCCTGTGGCTGGAAGGCCGCGGGGAGGCGCTTTTGAGTTTTGGGTAAATAAGAGAGAAGGAGTGTGGCGTCGTGAAAACAAGCCGTTTAATTGTAAACAGTCGAAGAGAGAGAATCCTGGAGACCGTGAGGAATGGCGGAGATGTATCTGTAAACAGCTTATCGGAGCAGCTGCAGGTATCGCCTCTGACGATTCGACGCGATCTCCAGTATCTGGAAGAACATAAATTGCTGGAGCGTTTCTATGGAGGAGCGCGTACAGGAAATGCGGAGGTTCCGCGCCAGAACAGCCGGGAGCTTCGAAAGGAACGGATCGCCAGGTACGCGGCCAGCCTGGTGGAAGACGGTGACAGTATTCTTCTGAACACCAGCACCACAGCCCTTGCGATGGTAAAATATATCACCAGCCGGAATGTGACTATTATCACCAATAATGGGAATATCATCAACGAGGAAAATCCTTCCCATGCAACCATTGTGCTTCTGGGCGGAGAACTCCGTTATCAGAAGGGCGCCATGGTGGGCGATTTCACCAAGAACAGTCTGGCTTATGTGGCCGCGAAAAAGTGCTTTGTCGGATGTACGGGTATCAGTCCGGATATCGGTATGGTGACAGAGATGATGAGCGAGGTAAATCTGAATCAGATGATGTTTCAGAGAGTAACTGGAACGACCTATATATTGGCAGACAGCTCCAAATTCGGTGTCAGAACCGGAGGCGTATCCTGTCCGCCGGAGAAGATAGAAAATATTATCACGGACGTAAATGCCCCGGCGCAGATGGTCTGTGAATTTCGAGAAATGGGAACCTGGGTATATCAAGTAGATTAGGTAACTGGTCAGGTACTGAACAGTTACAGATTAGGAGATTGTGACAATGAAGGTAAATAAGATTAAAACACATGAGCTTGAGAAATGCTATTCTATCTGTCCGCTGACCTACAACGGAACAGAGCATATGCTGGTAGCAGCAGAGAAGGTAAACAAGTGCCTGCTGTTTGACCTGGATGGAAACCTGGAGGAGACCGTATGGGACGAGCCGGGCGGAGTTATGACTATGGTTCAGATTCCGGGAAGCAACGGCGAGTTCCTTGCTACCCATAAATTCTATTCACCGAATGATTCCAAGGAGGCAAAGATCATTCTGGCTTCCCCGAAGGGAAAGAATGACTGGGTAGTAAAGACCATCGTAGACCTGCCCTTCGTACATCGTTTCGATATCCTGACTAGAGGCGGCGTAAACTACATCATTGCCTGCGCGCTGAAGTCTGGTCATGAGTTCAAGGACGACTGGAGTATGCCGGGTAAGGTATGGGTCGGCGAGCTTCCGAATGACTTAAGCGATATCAACGAGAACAACCAGATCAAGCTGGTTCCGCTGAAGGAGGATCTGCTGAAGAATCATGGCTATTGCCGCGTAGAGAAGGACGGCGTCATGAGCGGTATCGTGGGAACCGAGAACGGCATCTTCAAGGTAACACCGCCTGCTGAAAAAGGCGGCGAGTGGACCGTAGAAACTCTGACAGAGGATCCGGCCAGCGATATGACCTTCGCCGATTTCGACGGAGACGGCGAGGATGAGATGCTGGTAATGACACCGTTCCACGGCGACACCATCAAGATTTACAAGAAGGCAGACGGCAAGTATACCTGCGTGAAAACCTTTGAGGGCTCCTATGAGTTTCTGCACGGTATCTGGGGTGCAGAGATCCTGGGCAAGGGCATGGCGATCATCGGCAACCGTAAGGGCGACCGCGACCTGATGGCATGCTACTATGACGGCAAGGATTATGTTCTGGAAGTGCTGGATCATAACGTAGGACCGGCAAATACCCGTGTATACAAGAAACCGGGCAACAAGCTGGGTATCCTGTCCACCAACCGTGAGATTGACGAAATCGCGTTTTATGAGATTGAGAGCCTGTAAGGGCTCTCCCTATGAGAGGAAATATTATGAAAGCATATAGCATTGGATTATACGAGAAAGCCATGCCGAACACGCTGACCTGGAAAGAGAAGCTGGAGGCGGCCAAAGAGGCAGGCTACGATTTCGTGGAAATCAGTATCGATGAGACCGACGCGAAGCTGGCCCGTCTGGACTGGTCGAAGGAAGAACGCCTGGAACTGGTAAAGACCATGTATGAGGTGGGTCTGCCCATTCGCAGCATGTGTCTGTCCGGTCACCGGAAATACCCGCTGGGAAGCAGCGACCCGGCGACAGAGGCCAGAAGCCTGGAGATCATGGAGAAGGCTATTCAGCTGGCAGACGACCTGGGCGTCCGCATCATTCAGCTGGCAGGCTACGACGTATATTATGACGAGTCCACACCGGAGACCGTAGAGCGTTTCGGACGGAACCTTAAGAAGGCTGCCCGGATGGCAGCCAGAGCAGGCGTACTCATGGGCTTTGAGACCATGGAGACCGAGTTCATGAATACCTGCGAAAAGTCCATGAAATATGTGGACAAGATTAATTCCACTTACTTGAATGTATATCCGGATTGTGGTAACATCAATAATGCAGCAATCACTTACGGAACCGATGTACTTGCAGATCTTCGAAGCTGTGACGGTCATGTGGTTGCTATGCATCTGAAAGAAACTGTTCCGGGTAAATTTCGCGACATGATGTACGGAGAGGGACAGGTAGATTTTCCGGCGATGATTGACACCGCATGGGAGATGGGCGTACGCCGTTATGTAACGGAGTTCTGGTATCTGGGCAAGGAAGACTGGAAGGCAGACCTGCATTTTGCAAATTCTGCCATGCGTAAGCTTCTGGATCAGAAAGAAAACGACTAAGCGCGGTCCGCAGTATCATTTTCAAGGAGGAAAAATCGTGTTAGAGGAACTGAAAAAACAGGTATACGAAGCAAATATGGAGCTTCCGAGAAGAGGACTCATCACCTATACATGGGGAAATGTCAGCGGAATTGACCGTGAAAAAGGACTTTTCGTAATCAAACCCAGCGGAGTTGAGTACGATCTGCTGAAGCCGGAAGATATGGTAGTTATCGACCTGAACGGTAATAAAGTAGAGGGCGATTACAATCCGTCTTCCGATACACCGACCCATCTGGAGCTGTACAAAGCATTTCCGAAGATTGGAGGCGTGGTACATACCCATTCTCCGTGGGCTACCTCATGGGCACAGGCAGGCCGCAGCATTCCCTGCTACGGAACCACTCACGCAGACTACTTCTACGGCGAGATTCCCTGCGCAAGAAGCCTGACCGCTGACGAGATCAACGGCGAGTATGAGAAGAACACAGGCCTTGTTGTCATCGAGACCTTCAACGAGAGAGGCATCGATCCGATGCACGTACCGGGTGTTCTGTGCACCAACCATGGACCGTTCACCTGGGGAACTGATGCAGCCAACGCAGTTCACAACGCAGTGGTTCTCGAGGAGGTTGCCAAGATGGCATGCCGCACCGAGATCCTGAATGCCAGAGTACAGCCTGCACCGCAGGTTATCCAGGACAAGCATTTCCTGAGAAAGCACGGTGCGAATGCTTACTACGGACAGATTAAGAGATAAAGAAAGAGAGATAAGAAAGCAGCAGCCGGATCCCATGTGATTCGACTGCTGTTTTTTATTTGTTCACGCAGCTGCTTTCGTTTCAGAAATTTGAATCGATGTTTTCAAAGTAAATAATTTGATAATCTTTGTCAATACTATGAGAAAAGGGCATCCGCGCATTGACTTAAAAAATGGAATCTGTTACGATACAGGAAGTTAGATAACACTAACTGCATGTGAATAAATCAGGCAGACTCCTTTGGGAAGAATTGGATTATCCTTCCTGTGTCCATGAGACTGGGAAGATGTATCGGGTGGCTCCCTTGCATCTTCCGGTGTTCTGCCCGAAAAGAGATTCATATTGAAAGGAGATTATCAAAATGGATTTTTTACAGATTGAGAAGGTTGTGGGAAGAGAGATTCTGGATTCCAGAGGAAATCCGACGGTAGAGGCTGAGGTAACTCTGGCAGATGGCACCGTAGCGCGCGGAACCGCTCCCAGCGGCGCTTCTACAGGTGAATTTGAGGCGCTGGAGCTGCGTGACGGTGACAAAAGCCGATATCTGGGAAAGGGCGTTACAAAGGCCGTAGAGAACATCAATACCATTATCAATGAGGCAGTCAAAGGCCTGGATGCTTCTGACATCTACGCCGTAGACCGTGCCATGATCGAGGCGGACGGCACGAAGGACAAGTCCAAGCTGGGTGCAAACGCGATTCTGGCCGTATCCATCGCGACCTGCCGTGCGTCAGCAGCAGCTCTGGATATGCCGCTGTATCGTTTCCTGGGCGGCATCAATGGCAATCGCCTGCCGGTGCCGATGATGAATATTGTAAATGGTGGCTGCCATGCACTGTCCTCCGGACTGGATGTACAGGAGTTCATGATCATGCCGGTGGGCGCGCCTTCCTTTAAGGAGTGCCTAAGATGGTGTGCGGAGGTATTCCATGCGCTGGCGTCTATCCTGAAAGAGAGAGGGCTGGCCACATCCGTCGGTGACGAGGGTGGTTTTGCTCCGGCACTTAAATCTGACGCAGAGGCTATTGAGACGATTCTGGAGGCCGTAAAGAAGGCCGGATACGAGCCGGGTAAGGATTTCATGATTGCAATGGATGCGGCTTCTTCTGAGTGGAAGAGCGAGAAGGGCAGGGGCTTTTACAAGCTGCCGAAGGCCGGTACAGAATTTACGGCGGAGCAGCTGATTGAGCACTGGGCTGACCTTTGCGAAAAGTATCCGATTATTTCGATCGAGGATGGTCTGGATGAGGAGGATTGGGAAGGCTGGCAGAAGCTGACGGCCCGTCTGGGCGACAAGGTACAGCTGGTTGGCGATGACCTGTTTGTGACTAATACGGAGCGTCTGTCTAAGGGAATTGAGATGGGCTGCGGTAACTCTATTCTGATCAAACTGAACCAGATTGGTTCTGTGTCTGAGACGCTGGAAGCTATCAAGATGGCTCATAAGGCTGGTTATACGGCTGTTACCTCCCATCGTTCCGGCGAGACTGCGGATACGACGATCGCAGATCTGGCGGTTGCGCTGAATACCTGCCAGATTAAGACGGGTGCGCCGAGCAGAAGTGAGCGTGTGGCGAAGTACAATCAGCTGCTGCGTATCGAGGAGGCATTGGGTAAATCAGCGGTTTATCCGGGAATTAAGGCGTTTAATGTGAAGTAAGGTATAGAAGACGGACGGGCAGGGACTTTGTGATTTCCGTGTTCATCGTTTATCGGACAGTGTGTGCCACCCACGGACTTGAGGTCCGCAGGTGCCCCACGCAGTCCGATAAAACGCTGTACACTGGAAATTACAAAGTCCCTGTCCTGCCCCTCGGGCCTCATAACCTAAATTATTTCTTTTCAAATACCGCAGTGATCCGCGTATCCGCGTTCAACTGCACCTCTATCTTCTTGTGTTCCGAATCCCCCGACACAATCTCCCCATTTTCTATCTCCCAGCGCACAAACCGATCCCCCTTGGCATGCAGAGCCTGTAAGGACACCGGATAATCGGTGTAGTACTGGCCGGTCCAGTCGGATGTGGTCAGGTCGGGAGTGAGGGTATTCAGGGTGACGGTGCCGCCGGGTTCATCTTCGCTCCCTTCGGTGCGAACATTTAAAGTTATGTCAACTAATTCGCCGTTCAGGTCAAAGTGGTCGGCCAGCTGGGCGAGGACGACTTCGCGGCGGTTCTCGAAATAGGTGCGCAGGGTCTCGATCTGGGCGTCGTAGGTATCATGCCAGAGCTCCGCGTTCCAGCGCTGCCAGCTGATGGCTGCCTGGTCGGAGGTGCTGGCTTTCTGTTCGTCCAGAAGGGTGCTGACGCGGTCTGCATCGAAGTTTTCGTTGGTCATGTCCAGAAAGGTCTGAACGAACTGACGGCGGAAGTCTTCGTTCCGCATGAGACCTGGCAGGGGCTCCGTGTCCAGAAGTCCTGCCGGGTAGTAGCCTGCGTGGTCAGTGAAGGCGTCCATCTTCCAGGGCTCGTTATTTTCATATTCGGTTCCCACGGCCAGGGCGTCGTCCAGGTCGTAGAGGATCCAGCGCCATTTGCCATCGTTGTAATCTTCGCCGGTGGGGCCTATGCTTCGCCAGGTGTAGACATTGCCGCCCAGAGGGCGGGTGTCGGTGTTGGCAATGTAGATGTTGGTGCAGAGCCAGTCGATGAGGCTCTGGATGTCTACTTTTTCCAGGAGCGCTGTGTAGTTATCCGGATCAGACAGATCCGTCCGGAAGAGGTCCAGGACTTCCTGCCAGCAGGTGTAGTCTTCGGCGTTGCCGGATTGGATTTCTTCGCTGTCTTTGATGAGCAGAATATCAGACGCCGGTACCTGATAATGATTTTCCAGATATTCAGCGGAGTATTTTTCCATCAGATAGTACATGCCCCAGTATTCTCCGTTCAGGAAGAGCTGACAGGGCCGGTATTCCTGTACGGCGGTGTTGCGGTCATCCACCAGACGGAAGAAAAAGGTCTTAGTCAGGGTACGGCTGTTGTTCAGAATCAGGGTCGGACAGGTCTCGTCCGGATCGCTGAAAACCGAGGCGAAGGTATTGTTCCCGTAGCGTTTGCGGGCAAACAGGGTGAAACTTTTCTGCGGAAAGCTGCGGGAGGCGTTGCCGCGTATGCGGATGCCGCATTCCTGATCGATGCGGACAGTGCTCTCGCTGTCGAAAATGGTCAGCTGCGCGCGCCGCTCGGACTCAGAGCCTTCCCGGTGGTAGTTCATGTAATCCATCAGATCAATCCAGGGGAATTCTTCATAGATGATGCCATCCTGCAGAGCCTGCTCATAGACAGATCCACGGACATAGATACCACGTTCGTCGGAGAAAAGGTTGTCGGGCTCAGAAATCAGGGAGACGATCCAGGCATTCTGGTAGCCCTCTTTCCGGTCCAGATTGATGAAGTAGGTGGCAGTCACCGGATTGCTCTGATTGCCGTCTGCGTCAAAGGCTGCGGCGCGGAGGATGACTGCTTTGTCTACGGCTTCTGTGGGCGGAAGATAGGCGGTGGTCTCGGCTGCGATATCGGTCCGTGCGGAGTAGACATTGGGCTGACTGCCGGGATCGGTAAAAGTCAGAGAGCCGTCATAGACCGGCGAGGTTTCATCGGGCACACTGCCATCCAGGGTATAGCGGATGGTGAGCCCATCCGGGACGGACATAGAGACGGTGACGGAGTTTTGATAGAAGCCGCTGGGCGTCTCGATGACCGGCTGCTCTGACAGAAGCCGGTGTGCCTCTGTGTTGGAGGAGCCGGGGGTGGGGCGCAGTTCAGCAAAATCATCTCCGCCGTCTTCCGTGCGGGCGTAAACGGTCCCGGCTGTCAGAGAGGCAGGCAGCGTGACGGAATCCACCGGAAGAGCCGGTTCGGTCTTCAGGGTTGTCAGAATAGTGATTTCTTCCCAGGTGACTGTGACGGTTTTGGCGTTGGAGAGATCAAGGGAGATGCCAAGACTGCCTTCCGGGGCGGGAGCGTCTCCGCTCAAAGCATAGATACAGGCATAGCCATGCGGCGCGATTTCCCCCACAAGCAGCATATCTGATGTTTCGGAATCGGTGCCGACGCGAAGCCCTGCCAGGGAAATGGTTTTCCGGGTGGGATTGTACAGCTCAAGATAGTTCTGGTAGGTGACGCCGTGGCTGACCGGAGTTCCCGGATTAGCGACACAGATTTCATTGATTTTCAGGGAGAGAACCGGCTCCGTGTAGCTGACGGTGCGGTATTTGAAGCCCAGAACGACAAGCAGAGCCAGACCGAGCGTAATACCGGCGAGTTGTATGGAGACGATCGTTTTCCGGCGGGGGGATAGTTGTTTCAAAGTCATTACTCCTTAGCATGTAAAAGTTTGATTTCTTTCTTAAAATGGGCGGTGATGCGGACGTCTCCGGACAGATGAACCTGGATTTCCGGATCATTTACATCACCGGAAACAATCTCTCCGCCATCTACTTCCCAGCGTACAAACCGATATCCTTTGGCGGAGTCCGCCCTTACGGTCATGGGATAATCCGTGTAATACTGTCCGTTCCAGTCGGTTTCGGAAAGATCCGGGGAGATGGTATTCAGTTTGATGCTGCCCTGCTTGTCCGGAACAGAAGATAAAGTTGTGTCAACTAATGGCCCTTGCAGGCCAAAATGTTCGGCCAGCATCGGGATGATGTATTCGGCACGGTGCTCGAAGAATGTGTGGAGCTCCGCGGTCTGTTCTTCGAAGGTGCCTGTCTGGGGAGCTGTGTTCCAGCGCATCCAGCCTGTGTCAGCCCAGGCATGCTGTTCTTCAAGATTTTCCAGAAGCGCTTTTACGTGCTCCCAGCGGAAGCTCTCGTTGGCCATGTCCAGGAAGGTCAGGACAAACTGGCGGCGGAAGTCCTCATTTTTCATGAGGGCGGGCAAGGGATCATCGTCCAGAAAACCCAGCTCGGAGTAAGCGGAATGTCCGGTGAAGGAGTCGAAGGCGTAGGCTGGGGTAGCAGCCAGATCCGTTCCGACAGCCAGGGAGTCGTCCAGGTCGTAGAGCATCCAGCGGAAGCGTCCGTCGCCCTCGGCATCGTTTTCCGGTGTGAGTGTCTGCCAGGTGAGGACATTTCCACCCAGAGGCTTGGTATCGGTGTTGGCGATGTAGATGTTGGTACACATCCAGTCGATGAAGCTCTGCATATCCATTTTGGTGAGAAGCTCCTGATAGACGTCCGGATCAGCCAGATTCTGCTCCGCGAGAAAGGTGCGGAGTTCTTTGTAGCGGGCAATATCCTGAGGGCTGCCATTTTCCACATAGCGGGTATCCTTGACGAGCAGGGTATTGTCGGGAGCTACGTCGTAATGTCCTGCAAGATATTCGGAGGAATATTTTTCCATCAGGTAATACATGCCCCAATACTCGCCGTTCAGAAAGACCTGGCAGGGAGTATATTGCTGAATGGCCGTATCGCGGTCTTCCACCAGGGAAAAGAAAAAGATCTTCTTTAGCTGACGGCCGGAGTTCAGTATCAGATTCGGATAGGAAATGCCCGTATCAAAGAAAACAGGCGAAAAGGAAGAGGAACCATAGCGGCTTCTGGCGTACAGGGAGAAGCTTTTCTGCGGGAAATGACGGGATTCATTGCCGCGAATCCGTATACCGCAGTCCTGAGCCAGCGTCTCTTCCCGGGAGGCGTTAAAGAATTGGATATAGACCGGGCGTTCAGCTTCTGCGCCTTCCAGATAATAGTTGGTGTATTCGGTCAGATAGGTCCATGGAAGGCCGTTGTAAATGAGTCCGGCTTCCATGGCGTCATCATACAGGGCGCCGCGGACGTAAATACCGGTTTCAGAAGAAAAAAGGTTGTCCGGATCCGTCACGAGAGAAAGCACAGCAGCATTTTCATACCCATCCTTCTGATCAAAGTCGATAAAATAGGTGGCCGTAGTGATATTGCTGGAATTACCGGCGGCGTCAAAAGCGACGGCGCGCAGCACCACAGCCTTATCGACCGGAGAATCCGGTGGCAGGTATCCGCTATCTTCTTCGGTGATATCAGTGCGGGAGGCATAGCGATCGGAATGAGAGCTGGGATCCATCAGTGTCAACGAGCCGCTGTAGAGGGGAGAGTCCGTCGTCGGGTCGCTTCCGTCCAGCGTATAATGAACCGTAGTGCCGCTGGAAGAACTGATTTGCAGGGAAACCGTGTCTTCATAAAAACCACCTGGCTGGGAAAATATGGGATCTTCGAGTACAAGGGCAGCTTCCTGATTGGCAGTCCCGGGTGAGGGTCTCATCTGGGCAAAGGTTTCTCCGCCGTCTTCCGTGCGTGCGTAGACAGCTCCGATTTTCATAGAATCGGGGATGTAGACGGTATCTAGCAAAATGGTGGATGCTGTACCGGCTGTATTTTCCTCTAAACGTGTCAGTGAGATAGTTTCGTTTTCAGAGAGACTGAAAGGGACAGAAAGCTGCCCTTCAGGCACGGAGCCATCCTGCCCTGCGGCGTAGATGCAGAGATGAGCGCCGGGTCCTATGGTGACGTCGGGCAGCGGGGCCAGCGTGTAGTCGGAGGTATCAGACAGATACAGTCCGTCCAGGGAAATTGTATTATTATTGGGATTGTAGAGCTCGATGTAATCCTCGTATATCGTGGAACCGCCGACCTGCGTGGCGAGACTGGAAACCGAGAGCTCATTGATACAGAGCGGTTTCAGAGGAGCTTCAAGCCGGGAGAAGCGGTATTTCCGGAGTCCCCAGGCAGAGAGGGAGAGCGCCAGGGCGGCAGTGATTAGAAAAACCGGGAGTGTTTTTCGGAACCGTGGGGAACAAGTCTTCATACAGGCTCCCCCTCATTAAGCAGAAGTAATTCGCTGCCATTCAGGGCGTAATCACAGGGGTCTCCTTTTGTGAGCGATACTTTTCCGGCAGTTCCTTCCGTCAGGGCATTGCAAAAAGGCTCCAGCTGTCTGACAGGCACCAGGGCTTCGAGATAGACGGAATCGGTATAATCGGAAGCGAGGGTCGGAATTTGTTCCTGTCCCATCAGATACTGAATTTTACCCAGATCTGTGTAATCGGTGCGGATCTCCAGTCGTACGCCGGACTGACGGGTAAGAATCACGGAGCTTCGAAGTCCCTCCTGAACTGCCCCGGAATAGGCGCGCACCAGTCCGCCGGTGCCCAGCAGGGTGCCGCCGAAATAGCGGGTTACGACAACGGCTACATTGTGAATATCTTCTTTTAAGAGGACGTCCAGCATGGGACGGCCTGCGGTTCCGGCCGGTTCACCATCGTCACTGCAGCGGGTCAGCTGGTGGCGGCTGCCGATGGTAAAGGCTGTGCAGTTATGACGGGCATCCCAGTATTTTTTCTTTGTCTGTTCGATGAAGCGAAGGGCTTCTTCTTCAGAGGTGACGGGGGTTACTGTGGCGATAAAACGGGATTTTTTTTCCACAAGCTCACCTACACCGCCCTCATATGCAAAACGGTATGCTTCTGACATGTTACTTCCTTTCAGGAAGCCTGTCCGCTCTCCAGAGACATCATATCGTCTACGATTTCCAGAAGACATACGGGCGTCACTGCATTTTTTATCAGACTTCGGAGCATTTCCCGGGCCCGGCTTTCTGAAGCTGATACGGGCGGCGTGCTTTCCGCTTCCTCCACTCCGGGAGACTCCGTCAGTGATTTTTTAATGCAGATCCGATAGAGCGGGGCGGGTGATACGGGCCGTTCTTCCTCTATCAGATAATATTTCAGGTGCAGCAGGTTTCCTTTTTCGTCTGTGACAGAACGGGTTTCAATCAGGTATTCTTTTTGCATGATAATCTCCTTTGCGTCGGGCTGTGCCGGGTTTTCAAAAATTATACAGGAATACCTGAAAAAAGAATGTCGAAAGCTGTCACAGATATTAAATTTTTACAGTGTATATTATTATAATATAAACAGGCATCTCCGCACAAGGGACAGACGCGGGGAAATGCTTAAGAAACTGTGAATTTCTCAAATAACTCTTTATTCTGACATTACTTTTTGATATAATGATTGGATGTATAGGAGGATAAAACATGAATTACGGGAAACGCAGTACTTCGAAAAAGCAGAAGTCTATGCACTCCAAGTCCGCGAAGGCCGGTAAAAAGGCCAGCGTAATTTTTATAAAAGCATTTCTGGTTTGCCTGCTGGCAGCAGGCGTGATCGGTCTGTGCGCCGGAATCGGAATTGTCAAGGGAGTCATCGACAATGCGCCGGATATTGACAGCACCAGTGTAATTCCGAGAGGATACAAGTCCGTCATGGTAGACTCTGATGGAAATAAAATGGCAGAGCTTATCACAGCGGGCTCCAATCGTGTCTGGGTGGATATTGACAATATTCCGGAGCATGTGCAGAAAGCTTTTGTAGATGTAGAGGACGAGCGCTTTTATGAGCATAACGGCATTGACCTGAAGGGTATTGTCAGAGCGGGCGTGAAGGGCATCGCCAGCGGCTTCAAGAAAACCGAGGGCGCCAGCACCATTACCCAGCAGCTTCTGAAGAACAGTGTCTTTGACTTCATGAGCGAGGATACGCTGGTGGAGAAGATTGAGCGTAAGCTGCAGGAGCAGTATCTGGCTCTGGAGCTTGAGAAGATCATGACCAAGGATGAAATTCTGGAGGCCTATCTGAATACGATCAATTTAGGACAGAATACTCTGGGTATTCAGGCGGCAGCCAACCGCTATTTCAATAAGGACGTCAGCGAACTGACTATCTCTGAAGCTGCGGTTATCGCGGGTATCACCAAGAGCCCCACCAAGTACAATCCGGTTACGGATCCGGAGGAGAATGCCAAGCGGCGGGATATTGTACTGGAGGATATGAAGAAATGCGGTGATATCAGCGAGGAAGAATATCAGGAGGCCATGGCGGATGACGTCTATGACCGCATTCAGACCACCAATGAGACCAAGAGCAGCGCAAGCGTCTATTCCTATTATGTGGACGCGACCATTGCGCAGGTGATCAACGATCTGCAGGAGGTCAAGGGATACACATCCCAGCAGGCTTATAATCTGGTATACAACGGCGGCCTGACCATCGAGACCGCGCAGGATCCGGAGGTCCAGAAGATTATGGACGAGGAGACATCCAATGAGGATAACTATCCGGCAGGTGCCAAGATAGGCCTGGAGTATGCGCTGACTGTGGTGAAGCCGGACGGCACGCAGACCAACTACAGCAAAGAGATGATGGAGAAGTATTTCAAGGAAAATGAATCCTCGAAGTTTGAGCTGCTGTTTGACAGCGAGGAGGACGCGCAGGCGCACATCGACGCCTACAAAGAATCCATCGTGGAGGACGACGACAAGATTTACGAGACCATCAATATGACCATCCAGCCGCAGGTTTCCATGGTTGTGATGGATCAGTCCACAGGCTATGTAAAGGGAATTGTAGGTGGCCGCGGCGAGAAGACCGAGAGCCTGTCCCTGAACCGTGCCACAGATACGACCCGTCAGCCCGGTTCTACCTTCAAGGTGGTGGCGGCCTACGCGGCAGCGCTGGATTCCGCAGGTATGACGCTGGCGACTACCCAGTATGACGCGCCCTATAATTACGACGGTGGCAAGGGACGTCCGGTCCGGAACTGGAACGGCGAGAATTATCAGGGCTGGACTTCTCTCCGGAAAGGTATTGAGCAGTCTATGAATATCGTAGCTGTGAAGACGATTACGGATATCACTCCGGCGCTTGGCATCAATTACCTGGAAAATATGGGTATCACCACCATGCAGAAAGAGCTGAAGGATGGCAAGAACGATTACACCCAGGCTATGGTATTGGGTGGTATCACGAATGGCGTCAAGAACGTGGAACTGACTGCTGCCTACGCAACCATCGCCAACGGCGGAGTCTATGAAAAGCCAGTTTTCTACACAAAGATTACCGATCACGACGGCAATGTCCTGATTGATAATACGGAAGCTTACAGCAGAACTGTCCTGAAGGACAGTACCGCATGGCTTCTGACCAGCGCCATGCAGGATGTAGTGACCACGGGTACCGGTAAAGCCGTGAACTTCGGCGGCATGAGCGTTGCCGGCAAGACCGGTACGACATCGGATAACCGCGACGTTTGGTTCGTAGGCTACACGCCGTACTACACGGCGGGTATCTGGGCCGGCTATGACAATAACCACGAGCTCTCCAGTAAGAAGGGAGAGACCAGTTACCACAAAAAGATCTGGAAGGCAGTGATGTCCAGATTAAGCGAGGGACAGTCCGATATCGGATTTCCGAAAACGTCCTCCGTAACCAGCGCCACGGTATGCGCGGCGTCCGGTAAGCTTCCGATTCCCGGCATCTGTGACGGTATGGTGAAAACAGAATACTTTGCGGAGGGAACTGTGCCTACGGAGTACTGTGACGTTCATGTAACCGGTGAGGCCTGCGTGGAGAGCGGCGCTCTGGCCACAGACGCGTGCCCGGTACATGAGTTCCGGGTTATTACCCTGGTTCCGGAGGATAACAGCGTATCCGGTTCCCCGCTGGTAGCGAAGCCCTGCAGCCTGCATCCGGGCAATGTAATCGGCGCGGTAAATCAGCCGCCCACAGACGGTTCTGCGGCAATTGGCGAGATTGATGCCGGAGACAGTGGAGACACGGATGAGATCGACACAGGAGAATAACATGTATCAGACGATTTTCTTTGATTTGGATGGAACCTTGACAGATTCCGGCCCGGGTATCACTCGTTCAGTGGCGTATGCCCTGAATAAATGGAATATCAAGGTGGGGGACTACAGCGTGTTAAATACATTTGTAGGTCCGCCGCTGGCGGAATCCTTTGCGAAATATTATAACTTTACGCCGGAGCAGTGCCAAAAAAGTATTGAATATTACCGGGAATACTACGTGGAAAAGGGAATGTTTGAGAACTCCGTGTATCCCGGCATCAGGGAACTGGCGGCGTATCTGAAGGATGCCGGACGGAAGCTGGTCGTTGCTACCTCCAAGCCGGAAGCGTTTGCGGTTCAGATTATGGAACATTTCGGGCTGGCACAGTATTTCGATCGGATTGCGGGAGCCAGTATGGACGAAAACCGGGTGGAGAAGGCGGATGTGCTCCGCTATGCCATAGAGGCGGGCGGCTATGACCTGTCCGGGGCCGTGATGGTCGGCGATCGGGAAAATGACGTCCGTGGAGCCAGAGAAAACGGCCTTCCCTGCATCGGCGTGCTTTACGGCTATGGCAGCCGGGAGGAGCTCACGGAAGCAGGCGCAGCGCAGATTGCGGCGACCGTGGAAGAATTGAAAAAATGTCTTGAGAGATAAAGAAAAGGGGCTGTCCAATTCCGGGCAGCCCTTTTAAATAGCACTTTACAGTTGACAAGACACATGTAAAGTGCTATTTTTATGTTCAATGCAAAAACTGTTTCAGACAACAGACAGAGAAGAAAGAGGGCGTATCATATGGAACTGATGCCACATCTGAAGCTTCCGGATAATCTGGGTATCCATTACGGGATTCTGCCGGGAGATCCGGCCAGGGTGGACCGTATCGGAGAGCAGCTGGAGGATGTGCAGGAGCTTGCGTTTAACCGGGAATATAAGAGCATCCGGGGAACCTATAAGGGACTTCCGGTACTGGCGGTGTCCACCGGCATCGGCGGTCCGTCCATGGGAATCGCCGTGGAGGAGCTGACTCGTATGGGTGTGACCCATCTCATCCGTATCGGCAGCTGCGGAGCCTTGCAGAAGAATATCCGCCTGGGCGATCTGATCCTGGTACAGGGCGCTGTGCGCGACGAGGGCGCGTCAAAGACCTATCTGGATCCGATTTATCCTGCAGTTCCGGATTTTGACCTGCTGTGTGCCTGCGCGGCGGCAGCGAAGGAGGAAGGAATTCCGGCCCATGTGGGACTGGCCCGCAGCCATGACAGCTTTTATACGGATCGGGAGGATGAAATCGACGCGTTCTGGTCCGGGAAGGGTGTGCTGGGAGCAGACATGGAGACGGCTGCCTTATTTGTCATCGGGCGGCTGCGCGGCGTTCATACCGCTTCGATTCTCAATACCGTCGTGGAATACGAGGACAGCCTGGAGGACAATATCAACAGCTACACCGACGGCGCTTCCAAAATGATGCAGGGTGAACATAACGAGATTCACACAGCGCTGGAAGCATGCTACAGAATATCACAGGCGGATTAAGCGCCTGTCAGAAAATGGAGGATATGTGTTATGAGTAACGTATTTAAGACAAAACTGTCAACCGCAAGCCTGGTGCTGATCCCGGCCTGCATCGGAATCAATTATCTGGGTAAGCTGTTCGCTTCCGTACTGAAGCTTCCGCTCTGGCTGGATTCCATCGGAACCTGTATCGGCGGAGCCCTGGGCGGCCCCATCATCGGCGGTATCTGCGGCGCGGCCAATAACCTGATCTATGGCTTTACCACAGGCGATTCCATTACCCTGATTTACGCGCTGACCAGTCTTGGCATCGGTATCGCAGTTGGTATTATGGCCCGTCTTGGCAGAATGGGAAAGCTCAGCGGAGCGCTCCTGACTTCTGTTGTGGCAGGTCTGGTGGCAGTCTGCATTTCCACTCCGCTGAACGTTATATTCTGGGGCGGCACCACCGGAAATGTATGGGGCGACGCTGTATTCGCGGCGACACAGGCAGGCGGTATGCCGGTAGCGCTGGGCTCCTTCCTGGACGAGGTGGTTGTGGATGTGCCGGATAAGATCATTACCGTTCTCATCGTCTACGCGATTCTGAAGGGACTTCCGAAGAAGCTGACGGCGCTTTACGATGTGAACGAGGGCATCGAAAGCCTGGATTAATGAAAAACTACATAGGAGTGATGAGATGAAAAGTATCAGTCTGTACGTGGACAAGGATACTTATCTGACCCGGATGCATCCGTTTACGAAACTGTGCTATATCGTCACAGCCATCGCGGCTTCCCTGATATCAGGAAAGCTTACGGTGTTCGGCGTCTTCATCGGAATCAGTCTTGTTATGCTGCTCAGTGGAAAAATCATTCGCAAGGTTTTTCCACTGATTGCGTTTTCTTTTACAATTCTGATTACGATTTTTCTGATCCACGGATTATTTAACCATGAAAATGCTACCTTGCTGCTGGCGGCAGGCCCCCTGAAATTCTACCGGGAGGGCATTCTGTACGCAGTGAGAATCAGTCTCAACGTGCTGAACATGCTGCTTGCCTTTGCGGTGTTCGTGCTGACCACCCGGCCCGCGGAGCTGGTGGAGGACATGGAACGCATCGGTTTCTCCCCGAAGATCGGCTACGTTATCAGTTCGGTATTCCAGATCGTACCGCAGATGAGCGGCACCATGAATACGATTCTGGACGCCCAGAGAAGCCGCGGCCTGGAGACCGAGGGGAACCTTGTGACCCGCGCCAAATCCTTCCTGCCGCTTATCTCCCCGGTGGTTATGAGTTCTCTTATCAATACCAGAGAGCGTGCCATCGCGCTGGAAATCCGGGGCTTTGAGGCAGGCGGAAAGAAAACCTATCTGCGCGAGGATAAAATGAAAGGCTCCGACCGGATTCTCTGCCTGTGTATGGCGGCGGTGATTCTGGCTTCCGTGGCAGTGAGGGTAATACTATGACATATATCAAAGCAGAACATGTAAAATATCGTTATCCGAATACGAAGCGTCTGGCGCTGGACGATCTGAATTTCGAGATAGAAAAGGGAGCCTTCATCGGTCTGGTGGGCGAGAACGGAGCCGGCAAGAGCACGCTCTGTCAGGCTTTCAGCGGCCTGGTACCCGGATTTTTCAAGGGCGCGTATGGAGGAAAGCTTCTGGTGGATGGAATCGAGACGGGAAAAACGCCGGTTTCGAAGCTGTGCCGGAAAGTGGGACTGGTCTTTCAGAATCCCTTCAATCAGCTGTCCGGAGCCAAAGAAACCGTTTTCGAGGAAATAGCCTTTGGACTTCAGAACTACGGCGTACCGGCGGATGAAATGATCCGCCGCGTGGAGGAGGTTATGAAGCTTCTGGATATCTGGGAATACCGGGAGCGCAATCCCTTTGACCTGTCCGGCGGGCAGATGCAGCGGGTGGCCCTGGCCGGAATTCTGGCCATGGAGCCGGAGGTTATCGTGCTGGACGAGCCCACATCGCAGCTGGATCCGGCCGGAAGCGAAGAGGTCTTTGCAGCGGTGGACAAGCTGGCAAAATCTGGAATTACCATTATCATGGCGGAGCAGAAACTGGAAAAGCTGGCGGAGTACTGCGATCAGATCCTGCTGTTGCATAAGGGAAAGCAGATTGCGTTCGATACGCCGGAGCGGATCTTTTCCCGGGAGGATCTGGCAGAGTATGGCGTAAATCCGCCGGCCTATACGCGTATCTGTAAGGCCTTTGGCGTGAAGAAGGCAAATGGCTGCTATCCGGCGGCGCTGCGGGACGCGCTGGAATTAAAGAGCGCCTTCCCGGAAGAAACAGAGTTTGCGAAACGCTGTGGAGAGAGGGAAGCGGCCAAGGCAGCAGGAGCGGAGGTCTTTCGAATCCAGGATCTGAAGTTCCGGTATCTGCCGGAGGTTCCGGTGCTGGAACGTGTGAATCTGACACTGGATGGACGCTCCACCGCCATCGTAGGGCAGAATGGAGCCGGTAAGACCACGCTGGTGAAGCTGTTAAAAGGACTGCTGCGTCCGGTGGGGGGTACCATCTGGTACGGCGGTGAGGACATTGCGGGCAAAACCGTAGCCATGCTGGCAGGCCAGGTGGGCTATGTGTTCCAGAACCCGGACGATCAGATTTTCAAATACCATGTGCTGGACGAGGTCATGTTTGGTCCGGAGAATATCGGTATGAGTAAGGATGAGGCGAAGAAAAAGGCCCTCGCGGCTCTGAAGACCGTAGGACTGGAACAGCTGGCGAATGAGAATCCTTACGATCTGGAGATGTCTGAGCGGAAGCTGGTGGCCATTGCGTCGGTGCTGGCCATGGATACGAAGGTGCTGATTCTGGACGAGCCGACCATTGCCCAGGATTACCAGGGACGGCAGATCATCGGCGGCATTATCCGGAAGCTTCGGGCAGAGGGACGGACCGTGCTGGCCATTCTTCACGATATGGATTTCGTGGCGGAGAATTTCGAGCGCGTCATTGTCATGGCCCACGGCGGGGTGCTGGCTGACGGAACCCGGGAAGAGGTCTTCGCCCAGGAAGAGGTATTGAAGAAAGCGCGGATTGAGCAGCCCTATATGACCCGGCTGTGCAGCCTGCTTGGATATGAAAAACTGTATTTTGGAGGAATTTAGCATGCGGAAATTACTGGTTGTAGTAGATATGCAGAATGATTTCATCGACGGAAGTCTGGGAACAGCGGAAGCCGTTCAGATCGTAGATAACGTAGTGGAAGAAATTGGAAAATACGACGTGAAAGATGTATTTGCCACCAGAGATACCCATCCGGAGAACTATCTGGAGACTCAGGAAGGTAAAAAGCTTCCGGTGGTTCACTGCGTAAAGGGAACAAAGGGCTGGGAGATTAACGAAAAGGTGGCGAAGGCGCTGGGCGAAGCAGAGATTATCGACAAGCCCACCTTCGGCTCCAGAAAGCTGACGGAAAAGGAAGAACTGGAAGTGACCCTGATTGGCCTGTGTACAGATATTTGCGTGGTATCCAACGCGCTGCTCATCAAGGCTTATCTGCCGGAGACTCCGGTGAAAGTAATCGCCGCCTGCTGTGCGGGCGTGACACCCGCAAGCCACGAGGCGGCGTTGACCACCATGAAAATGTGTCAGGTGGAAGTGCTTTAATTATTTTTGATTTAATTGCGGTAGGAAGCAAGAACTTCCAGTAAATCATCGATATTCAGCGGCTTGGACATATGCCGGTTCATACCGGCCGCCAGGCAGCTGTTCACATCATCGGTAAAGGCGTTGGCCGTCATGGCGATGATGGGAATGGACTTGGCCTGGGGATGCTCCAGTGTGCGGATAGCCATGGTGGCTTCCAGCCCGTCCATGACAGGCATCTGAATATCCATGAGAATCGCGTTGTAGGTAAAGGGCTGGGCTGTGTTGAACCGCTCCACACAGATGGCGCCGTCTTCGGCCCGGTCGCAGGTGACGTCGTGGAGAGCCAGAAGCTCGGACGCCACTTCATAATTCAAATCATTGTCCTCGGCTATGAGAAGATGCATACCTCTGCAGAGTTCTCCGGCCGGGGCTTTTTTCTGTCCGATTTTGTCAGGCTCTTCGTCGGGATCCAGATAGGTAAGCGGAATGGTGAGCTTAAAGCAGGTTCCCTCGCCCGGCGTACTCTGTACATGGATGGTGCCCTGCATCAGCTCCATCAGCTCCCGCACGATGGTCAGACCCAGTCCGCTTCCGCGCACCTTATTGACCCGGGTGTCCACAGCCCGGGAGAATTTCGCGTACATTTCCTTTAAAAACTCCGGCGACATACCGATGCCGGTATCCTGAATAATGGAAATCAGGTTCAGTTGATGGTTGTGAGGCTGCAATTCCTCATAAATCTCGAAGTGGATTTCGCCGCCCTCGGGAGTGTATTTCACTGCGTTGGACAGCAGATTCATATAGAGCTGCTGAAGCCGCAGCGGATCCGTAAAGAGATGCTCATATGCGATATCGTGGATGGAGCAGGAAAAATGCAGATGCTTTTCGGGCTGTATCTGTTTTGCGGTTTCCAGTGTCTCGTGGAACAGCTTTGTGATACAGGTATCCACATTGTCCAGCTTCAGGGAACCGCTTTCAATGTAGCTGATATCCAGCACATCGTCTACGATTTGCTGCAGATAATGGCCTGCAATCTGAATCTTATCCAGCGCGTCCTCTATGCGTTTGGGATTATCCAGCTGGTTTCGCGCAATGGCGGTGAAGCCCATAACAGCGTTCATGGGCGTACGGATATCGTGGGCCATACGGGACAGAAAATCGGTTTTTGCCGCATTGGCCTTGTTGGCGGCTTCTGTGATAACGATCCAGTTCTGCTCCCGGTGCTTGGTGTCGCTGATCAGACGGGTGGTGTACAGTACATGTGTGACGTGCCCGTCAGAAGCCCGTTTTTTAACGATAAAGCGGGCCAGATGCCAGTTGCCGTCCTTGGCCAGATACTCGATGCCGATGGATTCATCATTGGCCAGACGCTCTTTTAAGGTGGACAGATCAAGGAACTGCATCACCCGGTCATAATACTCATGTGTAACAAAAGCGTTGCAGAGCTCCTTCATTTTCGAGGAGGCTTTTCCGGAAAGACCCGTCAGACGGTGAAACTCATCCTCACTGGAAATTTCGTCATAGATATCTGCCTCCAAATTGATGCGGTAAATGGAAAAATAAATCTTACTGATGGCGGATACAATCTCGCTGTTCAGCCTTGCCTCAGCCAGGGCAGACTCCAGTTCCTTCTGCTGGCGCAGCTCCTGATTGACGATATCGTCGATGTGATGAAAACCCACCAGAATATTATAAGGGGTGTCTTTATTATGAATCTTTACGGCCTGTATCTCAAAATATTCCTGTCCGACGGAATTGGGTAAGGCGCGAAAACGATAGATGACCCGTTCTTTTTCGGTCAGCTCTTCCTGAAGTGTGCGGCTGTCCAGGCGTGTGAGAAAATGCGGAGAGGAAGATTTGACTACGAAATTATCATAGTAGGCCTGAATGATCGCGCGGTGGGAAAGCTCCCGGGTCTGCATGGAAGCCAGAACCAGCTGCATGTTGGTTTTCGGGTCTACCTGTAGCAGCTCAATGCGCTCCGTCGTGGGATCCAGGGTATAGACACAGGTGTAATCCCGGCACAGGGCTTCCAGTACCTGCTGATCCTTTCGCAGGGCCTGCATACTGTCGCGCAGATCCGACTGGTTCTGTTCCAGCGTGGCGTCCATCCGGAAATTGGCCCAGGCGCTGCCCAGATGGCTTCCGATGACAGCCAGCAGGTTAATAAAACGGTGTGAACTTTCAATGGCCGGATTATCCAGCCCGAGAAAACCGATGAGTGTATTCTTGCTGAAGATGGGAAAGGAAATCTCACTGTGGATATCCTGCACACGCAGAATTTCATACTCGCTGGGCATAATGTCCCGGACATCTTCCAGATTTTTAATGATGATACTGTCGCCCCGCTCAAAGGTGGCCTGCCAGACCGGAATATCAGATAATTCTATCGTCTGCAGGTTATCCTTCTGTGGTGTAATTCCGTGCGCGCACCATTCATAGGTATTGCGATAGATATTCAGATCTTCGCGAAATTCAAAGATGAAAACCCGATCGGCTTTTGTATAATTGCCCATAGCCTGGAGCAGGTTCTGGATGGAATCATGCAGCTCCTGCTCATCGCGGGCGCGGTCAATCCGGACCATCTGATGCAGCATCAGCTCCAGATCATCCAGCTTGGATTTCAGATTATCATATGTATTTTTACTGGTCATTCGCATGACGCGTTTCACTCCTTGGTAACGTGATTTGATAAGATTATAGTAAATATAGGAAATAGGATTGTCAATGAATGTAGAAAAAATAACTGTAAAAACATCGAAAAAAGCTGGCATTTTATTTGCGTTCCGTGTATAATGTGAGGCCGTAGTATCTGTAATGTTCTGGATTTATAAGGAGTTTGAAAAATGAGTGAAGCGACAGCAGGAAAAATGCATGATATGACGGTGGGAAGTCCCGTAAAGCTGATTCTGCGTTTTATGGTGCCCATGTTCCTGGGCAATGTGTTCCAGCAGTTCTATAATGTGGCTGATTCCATCATTGCCGGCCAGTTCCTGGGCGTCCGGGCTCTGGCGGCCATTGGAAGTACGGGATCCTTGATGTTCTTTGTGACGGGCTGGCTGAACGGTCTAGCCAGCGGATTCGCGATTCTGGTGGCCCAGTGGTTCGGGGCGAAGGAATATGGGCGGATGCGTCATTATGTGGCTATGTCAGTATATCTGTCGCTGGGTTTCGCCGTTTTAATGACGGTAGGACTTGGCCTGGCCAATGTGCCGATTCTGCGCCTTATGAATTATTCCGATGAGATTATGCCGGATGTAAAGGCTTATATGGGAATTATTTACGCAGGCCTGATTGTAACGGCTGCATATAACGCCCTGGCAGCATTTCTGCGTGCGCTGGGCGATTCCAAATCACCGCTGTATTTCCTGATTATTTCCGCGATCATCAATGTGGGACTGGACGTGGCCTTTATCATTTATGGCGGTATGGGTGTAGAGGGCTGTGCCTACGCAACCGTCATTGCCCAGGGAATATCTGCGGTATTATGTTTCTTCTATATTGTAAAGCGCTATCCGATTCTGCATCTGAAGAAAGAAAACTTTGCTTTTTCGCTGCATGCCTGTGGAAGACTGCTGGCGCTGGGAATTCCCATGGCGCTGCAGTTCTCCATCACGGCCATTGGCACCATTATCGTGCAGGGAGCCGTCAATGTGTATGGCGAGACTTATATGGCAGGTTTTTCCGCAGGCGGAAAGCTTCAGAATATCATTGCCACGGTGTATGTGGCTTTTGGAGCGACTGTGGCCACCTACGTGGGTCAGAACTGGGGAGCCGGGAAGAAGGAACGCGTGCTGGAGGGCGTGCGCTGTACGCAGATTATGATTCTGCTTTACAGCGTCTTTGCCATGGCGCTGGTATTCTTCTTCAGCAAATATATGACATTGCTGTTTGTCAATGCTTCTAAGACAGAGGTAATTGATGTGGCAGTGCTGTATTTTCATATGGTATTCTGGTGCTATCCGTTTCTGGGCAGTATCTTCTTGTACCGCAATACCCTGCAGGGCCTGGGCTACGGCCTGGTTCCCATGCTGGGCGGCGTCTTTGAGCTCGTTGCCCGGGCGGGAATTGTGCTTCTGCTGGCTGGGAAAGCCAGTTTTGCAGGCGTGTGTCTGTCGGATCCGGCAGCCTGGATCTCGGCGCTGATTCCACTGGTGCCGTATTATTTTTATGTGACACGGAAGTGGAGAAGAGAAGGAAAAGAAAGGGCCTGACAAGCCCAAAAAGGAAACACAGGATGCAGGGAGCCTGCGGTGGAAAGCCGTGGACTCCCTGTTTTTATGCGAAAATAGAATCATCTATAAAATCAAAAATTCTCATATAATATCAAAATACCTCAACAAACCCTTGACAATATCTCAAAATAGTGTTAAAGTTGCATCATGGAAGGAGGGAGAACAGGATGAAATATCTCATTATATCTCATGGACATTTCGCGGACGGACTGAAAGAGTCCATCGAGATGATCGCAGGACCCAGCGAGAATCTGAGCTCGCTGTGCTTACTGGGAGATATGGCACCGGATTCTTTTTATGATGAGATTCTGGAGTATGTAAAAGACGGCGGGCAGACATTCGTGTTTGTGGATCTGCTTGGCGGAACACCTTTTAACACGCTGATTCGAATTATAAAAGAATATGAAAATGTCTCTTTCGTAACAGGTGCGAATCTGGCAATGTGTTTGGGCGTGATTACAGACGATTCCGTGATTACACTGGAAGAGGCTGTGGCATTAGCGAAAGAGTACGGAGCAAAGAGTATGGTTTCCAAGGATGATTTGATTCCGAAGAATGCGTAAGGGGAGTTAGAAGGAGAAGATATGGCAATAAAATTTATCAGAATTGACGACCGTCTGATTCACGGTCAGATCGTAACTGCATGGATAAAATCCTATCAGGCCAAGAAGGTTATCATCGTAGACGACCTAGTAGCCCAGGATGAATTCCTGATCAATGTGATGGAGATGGTAAAGCCCAGCGGCATTACCCTGGATGTGATTTCCACCGAGAACCTGGCAGAGAGAATAGCCGGATATGAGAGCGAGGCAGCAAACTCCATTATCCTGGTGAAGGCACCGGAGAGCGCGAAGAAGTGCTTCGACGCAGGCCTTCCCTTAAAGGAGCTGAATGTGGGCGGAATGGGCGCGAAAGCAGGCAGAAAGCAGATCTACAGAAACGTATCTGCCAGCGACAGCGAGATTCAGACCATGATGGAAATGAAAGCAGCAGGAATCGATGTGTACCTTCAGGCCACACCGAATGATAAAAAGATAGAAGTGAAAGGATAGGGAGAAATATGGGAATCGGACAAGCAATATTAGTTGGATTATGTGCCTAGATGTGTTCATCAGGAATTGAGTTTACATGTTGGTCTATTCAGTTGTGTTCCCCGATTATCTGGGGACCGATTGTAGGAGCTATTTTAGGCAACCCGGCGCTGGGCCTGGCTATCGGCTGCGCAACACAGGTTGTATACATGGGTACTGTCATGGTAGGCGGTGTAGCTGCAGTTGATTATGCCATGGCCGGCGTTGTAGCGACAGCGCTTGCAGTATCCAGTGGGGCGTCACCGGAGATGGGAGTTACCATTGCGGTTGCGTTCGGTACCTTTGGAATGTTTGCGGAGACAGCAAAGATGACCTTATGCTCCGTATTCGTACACAGAGCGGACAAGTACGCGGCAGAGGGCAATACAAAGGGAATTTTCCTATGTAACGTAATTTATCCGCAGGCGATTAACTTCATACTGTATTTCCTGACAACCGTTATCATCTGCTTATATGGAAGCAAGGGACTGACCGCATTCTTCGACGCAATGCCTGAGATCATCGTCCATGGTCTAGAGAGTATCGGCATGATTCTACCGGCACTGGGAATTGCAATGCTTTTGAAGGTTATTTTCAAGCTGAAATATTTACCGTATCTGATTTTTGGATTTATTTTATCTTCCTACATGGGACTGGGCATGATTCCGGTATCCCTGGCAGGAATTGGAATGGCGATTATTTACTGGTTCAATTATGATAAGTCAAACGAGGATGCAGGAGAGTAAATTATGGGTGAAGTAGTAGAAAATAAGAAGAAATTAACAAAAAAAGATTTGAATAAATGCTGGTGGATCTGGGAACTCACCAGTGAGATGTGTCTGAGCTATGAGCGACTGATGTCCTTAGGCTTCTGCCATGCGATGGTTCCGATTATGAAGAGACTGTATGGCGATGATAAAGAAGAACTGTCCAAGGGACTGACCCGTCATATGTCCTTCTTCAATACAGAGAACCAGTTCGGAGCTTTGATTCCGGGTATGGTAGCCTCCATCGAGGAGGAGAGAGCAAACGGCGCTCCTTACAGCGACGATATGATTGATTCCCTGAAGGTAGGTCTGATGGGACCGCTGGCGGGTATCGGCGACACTGTAACACAGGGTCTGGTAAAGACTATTCTGCTGGCTATCTGCGTAGACATGGGCCTGAAGGGCAATATCATTGCTCCGCTTATCTTCTTCGTACTGTATACCGCGTACATTCTGGGTATGGGACGTTTTATGTTCAATACCGGCTACCGTCTGGGAAGAAACGCATTTTCTTCTGTGAAGGACAGCAACCTGATCCGAAAGCTGACCGACTGCATGAGCGTACTTGGTATGACCGTTGCGGGCTGTATGATCAGCAACTATGTGGGAATTGAGACAGGCCTTGCGTTCACCTTTGGTGAGACCCAGGTCATCCTGCAGGATATTTTAAATGAGATTATGCCGGGTCTGCTCAGTGTGGCAGGTGTATTCATTCTGTACGGCCTGACCAAGAAAAATGTATCTGTAATTAAAATTATTATCGGAATTGCAATCGTCGGCATCCTCGGAGCTGTCATTGGTATATTCTAAGTTGGGGGATTATTATGGCAAATACAAATTGGATTAAAGAGACATTTAAGACGGACAAAGCAGTGATTGGTCTGGTACATATGCAGCCGCTGCCGGGAGATCCGGAATATGATGAGGTTGGCGGTATGGAAAAGGTCATCCGCATGGCCAAGGAAGACGTCATCGCGCTGCAGAACGGCGGAGCGGACGGACTGTTATTTACAAATGAGTTTTCCCTTCCCTACTTGAATAAGGTAGAGCCGGAAACTGTAGCAGCCATGGCTTACGTCATGGGCGCGCTGAAGGACGTCATCAAGCTTCCTTACGGAAATGACTGCATTTCCGATGAGAAGGCAACCATCGCGCTGTCAAGCGCCACAGGCGCATGCTTCACCAGAGGCGTGTTCCATGGCTCCTGGTTCACCAACGGAGGCATCGCCCAGGGTGAGGCCGGAACAGCAAGAAGGCTGTGCAAGGCTTTAAGCATTCCGGATTTCAAGCTGGTATATTATCTGATGCCAGAGTCCGGCGCGGATCTGGGCGGAAGAGACGCAGTTACATTGCTTAAATCCACCTATTTCCTGGACAAGCCGGACGCTATCGCCATCGCGGGCGTAGTGGCAGGCCAGAAGCCGCGGGTAGAGGACATCAAGTTCTGCCGTGAGAAATATCCGGACGCAGTGATTTTCGCGGCCACCGGCGTAAACTACGACAATGTAGACCAGTACCTCCCCTATGTGGACGCCATGTTTATCGGCACCAGCTTCAAGAAGGACGGCGTATTCCGCAACCAGATTGATGAGGAGCGCGTAAAACATTTCATGGAGAAGATTAAGAAGATTAGATGATGTTAAATACTGTGATATTTGATATGGATGGAGTGCTGCTGGACAGCGAAGCGATCTATCTGGAATCATTGAGACAGTGCCTGCTCAGCGTGACGGGAAGAAATCTCCCGATACCTGAGCTTGCACAGGTCATCGGCATGAGCATGACAGACATTACCGAAAAACTGATTCGGGATTACAACATTCAGATGTCGGTCGATGCGTTAATTGATTTGCAGAATGAGTATTTTGACCGGGTAATGGCAGAGACGGAGCTCAAGGAGATTGACGGATTGACAGATTTCCTGCGATATCTGAAGAAAAAAGGCTATAAAATTGGCCTCGCGTCCTCATCAGAGCTTGAATGGATAAAGGAAGTACTGTATAATTTAGGTGTGACGGAATATTTTGACTTGCTTGTGAGCGGTGAGGCATTTGAACATTCCAAACCGGATCCCGAAATCTATGACTATACGGTGTCCCATATGGAGTCTGAAAAGTGTGAAACCATTGTAATTGAAGATTCCAGAAATGGTGTTATGGCTGCCAGGAACGCCGGACTGAAGGTTGTAGCCTTTAAGGGCGCAAGTATCAAACAGGAGACCGATGGCGCAGATTATACCATACATTCATATCGGGAGATGAAAACATTATTTAACGAAATAGGAGAATAGGCTCATTATGAAATATCAGAGACACATCGATATGCTTCAGTACATCATAAATAAAGGAAATGTATCCATTGAAGAATTGTTGTCTCATTTCCATGTGTCCAAGGCGACCTTGAACCGGGATATTAACGAACTGGTGAAATCTGGAAATGTATCAAAGGTTCACGGAGGCGTGGTCAGTACCGTCAACTCCGGGGAATTCGAGCAGGTCATCGAGGATAAAGAGCGTCTCAATATTTCGTTCAAAACAAAGATTGCGGAAACAGCTTATTCCATGCTGGAGGACAATGATACCATTATCATTGACTCGGGAAGTACCATGTACTATTTCGCGAAGCTTCTGGCTGAGGATCGGAAGCTTAAGAACCTGACCGTGGCAACTAACGATTTGAAGGTTGCCTATACCCTGTGCGGGAACAGTGAGATTTCTCTGGTGGTCAGCGGTGGAATCAAGCACCGGGATGCCTATGATTTGTACGGAGGTGTGTCAGATATCATCGAGACGCTGAATGTAAAGAAGTACTTTATGGGAGCCAGTGCTTTTGATATCGAAGCAGGCGTCACACATACGAATTACGAGGACGTCCTTTTGAAGAAGAAGTACATGTCCTACGCGTCCGAATGCATCCTGTGTGCCGATAGCACCAAGGAATCCCAGGTAAAGCGCTTCAAGCTATGCGAACCGGAAGCACTCTCCACCCTGATTACGGATTCGGGACTGAGCGAAAAAAAGATCATGGAATATCGGGAAAAGGGAATTAAAGTGATTCTGTGCGATTAAAGAATCGGGCAGCCAGAGAGAAAAAAGTCTGGCTGCCTGATTTTGTTTTGTGTATAATAGGGATAGAAAAGGAGGCCGTTATGCTCAGTATATTTTTAGGAGATATGGACGGGGCGATTTATCATCCGCCCACATATTTTGACAACCGATATGAGGATGAATGGATTACGGAGCCACTGTCGGTGGCGATGATAAAGGATGTCGATAAGTCAGAGGTAGTAAGCGCCCGCCTGATAGACAGTCCGGTGTTGGGGCCGATTTCTACCAAGGAGCTTTCCGGAGGCGTGAAGACGCTGATGCTGATGGCGTTTGACGAAAACGGAAAGGTGTTTAATGCATCGGCGTGCGGAGATAATTGCGCAAAATGGATATTGAAAATCGGACAGGAAAAGGATTTGACCATCAATCTCAGACATATTATGGATTTTGGACAGGAACCCTTTGAGGCTCGGATCCTGAATACAGATACGATAGTGCATAATATGTCGGAATTTGTCTATATTGCAGGCAGCTATGTATAGGGGATAGGCGATGAAGGGAAAGCATAAGGTAATTGTACAAAATAACAGATTACATTATGAATTTGAGATAAAGCGAAATATTACAATTATTCAGGGAGACAGCGCCACAGGGAAAACCACATTGATAGAAATGCTGCGGCAGGCCTACGAATTCGGGCCGTCCAGTGGCGTAGACGTGGTGTGTGACGTTCCATGCCGTCCATTGGAGGGGCGCGACTGGAAAGTGATTTTGGATGGACTCAGTGGTTATATTATTTTTATAGATGAAGAGAATTGTTTTATCAATACAGAGGAATTCGCGGCAGCAGTCAAAGGTTCCGATAATTATTACGTTCTGATTACCAGAGAGAATCTGTATAATCTGCCCTACAGTGTAGAAGAGATATATGGCCTGCATGCTTCCGGAAAGTATCAGAACAGCAGAAAAGTATATCAGGAAATGTATCGGATATATTCAGAGGTGGAGAAATTTCCGGTAAAGCCTGAGAAACTGGTTACAGAGGACTCAAATGCGGGGTATGAGTTTTTTAAGGCGTTAAGTACGGAGAAAAACCTGGAATGTGTGAGTGCAGGAGGAAAGTCAAATCTGTTTGAGACGATAAAGAGTGAGAATGAAAAAGAAACCTGCGTCATTGCAGATGGGGCTGCGATTGGCCCGGAGATGAATGCGCTATATAAATGGACACGTAATCACAGAAATATAAAGCTATATCTCCCGGAGTCCTTTGAGTGGCTGATTTTAAAATCCGGTTTAATCAGCAGAAAACAGATAGAAAGAATCCTTGACGCGCCGGAAGAATACGCAGATAGTTGTGAATATTTTAGCTGGGAACGGTATTTTACGAAGCTTTTGATAGAAAGCACCGAGAATAGTTATCTGCAATACCGAAAGAATCGTTTGAATCCGGTGTATCTTCATGAGAAGAACAGAGAGGTTGTGCTGCGGGCGGCGGAGGGGATTGAATTTTAATACAAAGAGTAAGAGGAGTTCATGATGAATGTGTCATGAACTCCTCTTCGCAATTAATTCACTTTCACTTCCCCGGCCAGAATCTTCTTATAATCCTCGTAATTCTTCTCGAGCAGCTCCGGTGTGTTCAGTTCGTAGGGACATTTGGACATGCACTGGTTGCAGTGGAGGCAGTCCTCAATCTTTTTCATGTTTTCCTGCCAGTACTCGTTGAGCCAGGCGGAGGAGGGCGCGCGGCGGACCATCAGGGACATGCGGGCGCAGTTGGTGATGAGAATGCCGGCGGGACAGGGCATGCAATAGCCGCAGCCGCGGCAGAATTCCCCGTTCAGCTCCGCTTTTTCCTTCTCGATAAAGGCAGTGAGCTCCGCGTTCAGGGCGGGCGGCTCGTCCATGTAGGAAAGCCACTCTTCCAGCTCGGTCATTTTTTGAATGCCCCAGATGGGAAGCACATTGTCGAACTGGGACATGAAGGCAAAGGCAGCCCTGGAATTGTTGATGAGACCTCCGGCCAGGCCCTTCATGGCGATGAAGCCCATGTTATGCTCCTTACAAAGGTGAACCAGATCCAACTCCTTTTTAGAGGAAATGTAGCTTAAGGGGTACTGTAAGGTCTCATAAAGCCCGGATTCGATGCATTCCTTCGCCACGCCAAGCTTATGGGCGGTGACGCCGATATGACGAATCTTGCCCTGCTCTTTGGCTTCCAGCATACACTCGTACATGCCGGTACCGTCGCCGGGACGGTAGCACTGGTCGACGCAGTGAAACTGGTAGATGTCCAGATAGTCGGTTTTCAGGAGTTTTAAAGAGGTGTCAAGCTGCTCCCGGAAGGCTTCCGGGGTGCGGCCCATAGTCTTGCTGGCGATGTAGATGCGGTCGCGTATGCCCTCGAAGGCGTTGCCCAGCTTTTCCTCGCTGTCGCTGTAGGCTCGGGCTGTATCGAAGAAGCGCATGCCGCCCTCATAGGCGCGGCGCAGAATCGCCACAGCCGTGTCCATGTCCACACGCTGTACCGGAAGCGCGCCGAAGGCGTTCTGGGGAACGGTGATGCCGGTAGTGCCCAGTGTAATCATTTTCATAGTCGGTTCTCCCTTATCTTAATAAAAAATATCAGTAAGCTGGCTTTATTTTAATACGTTTCCGGGCGGGATTCAAGCTTTGGCGAATAACAGTAGAAGATTCGCGGAAAATGATTTATACTGAGAAATATATTGGAAAATGAGGTGAAAATACGATGATAAAAAATTATAAAATAGTAAGCGGCGTAATTTTACTGAGCCTGGCACTGGCGGGCATGACCGCCTGCGGCAGCAAAAAAGCGGAGGAACCGGTGGCAGCGGAGACGGAGACCGGGGAACCGGCGGAGGAAGAGACCGTTGCAGAGGAGCCGGTAGAAGAGTCAGTAGAAGACGAAGACCTTGCAGAGCCCGTTCCCATGTATGCCGGCAGCCGCGTCAATGTGCGGAGCGAAGCCAGCACGGAATCCGATATCGTGGCGGTGTTGAATCGCCGGGAAGAGATTCAGAAAATCGGCGAAGAGGGAGAATGGACGAAGATTCTTCTGGACGGGGAAACCTGCTATGTGGCCAGCGCTTATCTGGTGACCGAGGACGCGCTGCCCTCCGGCTATCTGGTGGCCATCGACGCAGGACATCAGGCCCACGGCAATTCCGGGCAGGAGCCTATCGGACCGGGAGCCGGTAAGACGAAGGCGAAGGTGGCCTCCGGAACCTCGGGATCGGCCAGCGGCCTGGCAGAGTATCAGCTGACCCTGCAGGTGGCTTTGAAGCTGGAAGAGGAGCTGACAAACCGCGGTTATCAGGTTCTGATGATCCGCACGGAAAATGATGTAAATATCAGTAACAGCGAGCGGGCACAGATGGCCAATGAGGCGGGCGCGGATGCTTTTGTGCGCATCCATGCGAACGGTTCCACCGACTCGTCGGTCCACGGGGCCATGACCATCTGCCAGACGGCTTCCAATCCCTACAACGGCGGACTGGCGGCACAGAGTAAAAAACTGTCAGGCGATATTCTGGACGCCCTGTGCGCTTCCACCGGATGTAAGAGGGAGCGTGTCTGGGAGACGGACACCATGAGCGGAATCAACTGGTGTCAGGTTCCGGTCACCATCGTGGAGATGGGTTACATGACCAATCCGACAGAGGATCTGAATATGGCTTCCGATGATTACCAGTGGAAGATTGTCCGGGGTATCGCGAACGGCCTGGACACATATTTTGCAGAATAGGAAATGAGGACAGTATGGTAAAAATAGATTTAATCACAGGCTTCTTAGGCTCGGGCAAGACCACCTTCATCCGCCAGTACGCCCAGTGGCTTATCGGGAAGGGCTGTCATATCGGCATACTGGAAAATGATTTCGGCGCGGTGAACGTGGACATGATGCTGCTTCAGGATCTGGAGGGCGACAACTGCGAGCTGGAAATGGTCTCGGGCGGCTGTGATAAAGACTGCCACAGACGCCGGTTCAAGACCAAGCTTATCGCCATGGGCATGAGCGGCTATGACCGGGTGCTGGTGGAGCCCTCGGGTATCTACGATGTGGATGAATTCTTTGACGCTCTCCATGAGGAGCCTCTGGATCGCTGGTACGAGATAGGAAATGTATTTGCTATCGTGGACGCGAAGCTGCCGCAGGAACTGTCGGATGCGGCTGATTATCTGCTGGCTGCCGAGGCGGCGGACGCTGGAGCCGTGTTGCTGAGCCGGGTCCAGGAGGCCAGTGCGGCGGAGATGGATGCGACCGTGGCGCACCTAAACCGGGCGCTTAAAAAGGTCGGATGCAGTAGGCAGTTAGATAATGAGATAATACGTAGCAACTGGTTCGAATTTACGGATGAAGATTTCGAACGGCTGCTGCGCGCGGGCTATCGGATGTCTGATTACTGCAAGGCGCCGCAGCAGGAGGATGTCTTTGATTCCTTCTTTTTTATGCATGTGAAAATGACCGAAGAGGAGCTTTTAGGGGCTGTACACGCCGCGTTTGAGGATCCGGCCTGCGGATACATTTTCCGGATGAAAGGCTTTCTGCCGGTAGAGGATGGCTGGCTGGAGCTTAACGCCACTCGCCGGGAGACACTGTTAAAGCCCATTTCCAGGGGGCAGGAAATTCTGATTGTCATCGGTGAAGGACTGTCGAAAGAGGCGCTTCAAAAATATTTTCAGGATTCGGAAAATGATTAATAAGTGGGACAATAGTTTCATAGGATGCTAATAGAAGCAAGGAAACCTGAAGGAGGAAAACTATGGCAAAGTATGTAATGGCATTGGACGCAGGAACCACCAGCAACCGGTGTATCCTGTTCAACGAAAGGGGAGAAATGTGCAGCGTGGCACAGCGGGAATTCAAGCAGTATTTCCCGAAGCCCGGCTGGGTGGAGCATGACGCGGACGAAATCTGGGCAAGCATGCTGGGCGTAGCCGTGGAGGCCATGAGCCGCATCGGAGCAACGGCGGCGGACATCGCGGCCATCGGCATTACCAATCAGAGAGAGACGTCCATTGTCTGGGATAAGAAGACGGGAGATCCTATCTACCACGCGATCGTGTGGCAATGCCGTCGGACCAGCGAGTATTGCGACTCCCTGAAGGAGAAAGGACTGACTGAGAAATTCCGGAAGAAGACGGGGCTGGTTATTGATGCCTACTTTTCCGGAACCAAGGTAAAATGGATTCTCGACCATGTGGATGGAGCCAGAGAGCGGGCCGAAAAGGGCGAACTGCTTTTCGGAACCGTGGAGACCTGGCTTATCTGGAAACTGACCAAAGGCGCGGTACATGTGACAGACTATTCCAACGCATCCCGAACCATGCTGTTCAACATTAACACCCTGCAGTGGGACGATGAGATTCTGGCAGAGCTTGGTATCCCCAGATGTATGCTGCCCGAGGCGAAACCGTCGAGCTGTGTGTACGGTCAGACGGATCCATCCTTCCTGGGCGGTTCGATTCCCATTGCGGGCGCGGCGGGCGACCAGCAGGCGGCTCTGTTCGGACAGACCTGCTTTGAACCGGGCGAGGCCAAGAATACATACGGAACCGGCTGCTTCATGCTGATGAATACAGGAGAGAAACCGGTATTTTCCGACAACGGGCTGGTGACCACCATCGCCTGGGGCCTGGACGGCAAAGTAAATTACGCCCTGGAGGGATCCATCTTCGTGGCAGGCGCGGCCATTCAGTGGCTGCGGGATGAGCTTCGTATCATCGATTCCGCACCGGATTCCGAGTATATGGCGAAAAAGGTGCCGGATACCAACGGCTGCTATGTGGTGCCTGCGTTTACTGGGTTAGGCGCACCGTACTGGGATCAGTACGCCCGGGGCACCATCGTGGGCATCACCCGCGGCGTAAATAAGTACCACATCATCCGTGCAACCCTGGAATCCCTGGCTTACCAGGTCAATGACGTGCTGGTGGCTATGGAGGCGGATTCCGGCATTAAGCTGTCTGCGCTGAAAGTGGACGGCGGCGCCAGCGCCAATGATTTCCTGATGCAGACTCAGTCGGATATTATTGGCGCTCCGGTGAACCGTCCAAGCTGCGTGGAGACTACGGCCATGGGTGCGGCATATCTGGCCGGTCTGGCGGTAGGCTACTGGGCAAATAAGGAAGAGGTACGGAAGAACTGGGCCATCAACGCGATTTTTGAGCCGCAGATCGGCGCGGAAGAGCGGGAGAAGAAGATTAAGGGCTGGAAAAAGGCTGTGAAATACGCTTACGGCTGGGCAAAAGAGGATTAGACAGACTGAAAAGTTTATGGTTTACATAAGGTGAACGACTGCGAAAGCGAAGGGCGTGAACAAATCAATGAAACTGATATGGCGCTTCGCAGGGCGGAGCGCCCATGAAAGAGAGGGTATCTTATGCTGCCATATATCGCAGAATTCCTCGGCACCATGCTGCTCATCCTTCTGGGCGACGGCGTGGTAGCCAATGTGACACTCAATAAATCCGGTATGAAGGGCGCGGGAAGCGTCCAGATTACCTTTGCCTGGGGCCTGGCGGTCATGATTCCGGCCTGTATCTTCGGGGCAGCCTCGGGCGCGTCCTTCAACCCGGCCCTGACCCTGGCGCTGGCCATCGACGGCAGCTTCGCCTGGTCTATGGTACCCGGCTACATCATCGCCCAGTTTGCGGGAGCCTTCGTAGGCGCGTGTCTGGTCTACCTGCTGTTCAAGGGCCAGTTTGACGCTACCGACGACGCAGCCGCCAAGCGGGGCGTATTCTGTACCGCGCCGTCTATCCGGAACCGTGGTCTGAATATCTTAAGCGAAGCCATCGGCACCTTCGTGCTGGTCTTTGCCATCAAGGGCATGGGAAATGTGCCCGGACTGACGGATGGCCTTGGTAAATTCATCGTCTTCGGTATCATTGTTTCCATCGGTATGTCCCTGGGAGGCCTGACCGGATATGCTATCAATCCGGCACGGGATCTGGGGCCGAGACTGGCCCATGCAGTGCTGCCCATTCGAGAAAAGGGAAGCTCCGACTGGGACTACGGCATTGTGCCGCTGGTGGGGCCGATTCTCGGTGCGATTGCGGCGGTGGCGTTGTATGCGGCAATTCCATGGTAAGCGGAAAATGATAGAATTACGTTGGCGGGTAAAGAGATTATAAGAAAACAAAATTGGGATAAAAGAAGAGAACCTGACAGGAAGAACGCATGAGGGTGCGGGAGCTTGTCGGGTTCCTTTTTGCTCTATTGGAGATATCTGTATGTGCGAAAATACGCGCAAAATAGAAAGGAGTATCTATGTACGATGTAATCATAATAGGCGCGGGCGTCTCCGGCGCGGCCTCCGCCCGGGAGCTGTCCCGCTGCGCGGCCCGCGTCTGCGTCCTAGAAAAGGAGGAGGATGTCTGCTGCGGCACCTCCAAGGCCAACAGCGCCATCGTCCACGCCGGCTACGACGCCGCGCCCGGCAGTCTGATGGCGAAGCTCAACGTGCGCGGCAATGCACTGATGGGCGATCTGGCAAAAGATCTGGATATCCCGTTCCGGCGCATCGGTTCCCTGGTGGTCTGTCTCTCCGAGGAAGACATGCCGGGCCTTCAGGCACTCTACGACCGGGGACAGGCGAACGGCGTCCCGGATCTTCGTATCATTTACCACGACGAACTGCTGCAGATGGAGCCTAACCTGTCGGAGGAGACCTATGCGGCTCTCTATGCGCCCACGGCGGGCATCGTCTGTCCCTTCGGCCTGAACATCGCCCTGGCGGAAAATGCGGCCATGAACGGTGTGGAGTTTCATTTTGACACGGAAGTACAAAGCCTGGAACGGAGGCAGGGCGGCGGCTGGATTCTGCATACCAGCCAGGGCTCCTATGAGACCCGTCTGGTGGTCAATGCAGCAGGTGTCTATGCGGATAGTTTACATAACATGATAAGCTCCGGGAAGATCCACATCACGCCGCGCCGCGGTGATTACTGTCTCCTGGACAAAACTACCGGGTCCCATGTAAACCATACCATTTTCCCCTTGCCTGGCAAATATGGAAAAGGTATCCTGGTGTCCCCTACGATCCACGGCAATCTGCTGTTAGGCCCTACTGCCATTGATGTGGCGGATCCGGAGGCCACGAACACCACTGCAGACGGCCTCGCTCAGGTGCTGGAAAACGCGGGCCGCTACGTAAAGGAGATTCCTTATAAAAATGTTATCACCTCCTTCGCGGGTCTGCGCGCCCACGAGGACGGCCATGAATTCATCATCGGTGAAGTCCCGGGTGCAGAGAACTTCATTGACTGCGCCGGCATCGAATCGCCCGGTCTCACCAGCAGCCCGGCCATCGGTGAAATGGTGGCGGAGATCGTGCGGGCAAAGCTGGAGTTGTCCGAGAAAGAACACTTTATTTCCCAGAGAAAGGGCATTATGAATCCGACGCAGCTTCCCGACGGGGAACGGCAGGAATGGATTCGTCGGCATCCGGCATATGGACATATCGTCTGCCGCTGCGAACACATTTCCGAAGGGGAAATTCTGGACGCGATTCACCGGCCTCTGGGCGCGCGATCCCTGGACGGAGTTAAGCGCAGAGTCAGGGCGGGCATGGGCCGCTGCCAGGGCGGCTTCTGTTCACCGCGGGTCATGGAGCTTCTGTCCCGGGAATTGGACATCCCGCTGGAGCAGATCACCAAGCGGGGCGGCGCGTCCACGCTGCTCTGTGGTCAGAATAAGGACAGCTTATAGGAAGGGAGGATTTATCATGCAGACTTATGATATCGTTATCGTTGGCGGCGGCCCGGCGGGGTTGGCGGCGGCTCTGGCAGCCCGGGAAAATGGCGTAGCAGATATCCTGATTCTGGAACGGGAAGATCGGCTTGGCGGCATTCTGAACCAGTGCATCCACAACGGTTTTGGCCTTCACACCTTCCAGGAGGAACTGACCGGACCGGAGTACGCGGCCCGCTATATCGAAAAAGTCGAGGAACTTCAGATTCCTTATAAGCTGCAAACCATGGTGCTGAATATTATGCCGGACAAAAGGGTCGCGGCCATGAACCGGGAGGATGGACTTTTCGAGGTTCAGGCAAAAGCGGTGATTTTGGCCATGGGCTGCCGGGAGCGCCCCCGGGGCGCTCTGAATATTCCGGGCTTTCGCCCCGCTGGAATTTACACAGCAGGAACCGCCCAACGCCTGGTAAATATAGAAGGTTTTCTGCCCGGCCGGAAAATCGTGATCCTGGGATCCGGCGACATCGGCCTCATCATGGCCCGCCGCCTGACCTTGGAGGGAGCCAGGGTGCAGGCTGTGGTTGAGATTCTCCCGAAATCCGGCGGCCTGCAGCGGAACATCGTCCAGTGTCTGGAGGATTTCGATATTCCGCTATTGCTGCGTCATACGGTGGTGGATATCAAAGGCAGGGAGCGGGTCAGCGGCGTGACCGTGTCCGCCGTGGACGAACAGGGCAAGCCCATTCCGGGCACCGGTCAGGAATACGACTGTGACACTCTGCTTCTCTCTGTGGGCCTGATCCCGGAAAATGAGCTGACCCGGGAACTGGGCGCGAGAATGGATCCGGCTACCCACGGTCCGGTGGTCAACGAGAAGCTGGAGACTACCATCCCCGGCGTCTTCGCCTGCGGCAATGTGCTGCATGTCCACGGTCTGGTGGATTCCGTATCCGAAGAAGCGGCGGAGGCCGGGAAAAACGCGGCGGTTTCTATAAAACAGACAGAGGAGCGGCGACTGACCTGTATTATTTGCCCGAAAGGATGTTCCTTACGCGTCCGCCTGGAAGCTGGCCGGGTGACGCTGGTGGAGGGCAACCACTGTAAGCGGGGCGCGCAGTACGCCGAAAAAGAGGTGACGAACCCCACCCGCACCGTGACGACGATCATTCCGGTTCGGGGCGGCCGTGAGAAAATGCTGTCGGTGAAGACGCGGACCGACATCCCGAAAGCGAAGGTGCAGGCCTGTATGCGGGCTCTGAAGAACGTGACCGCGGAGGCCCCGGTGCAGATCGGTAACGTGATTCTGGCGGACGTGGCCGAGACAGGTGTAGACATTATTGCCACAAAAGAAATTTCAGAAATTTAAGACAACTCCACCGGGAAAGTATGGTTATCAAAATTTAAAGAAAATGCATGATAAAAAATTGACAATCTCGCGGGCGAAAGGTATAATCGGGATATGGCAGGAAGGCGGAAGCCTTTGAAGGTTTGGACGGGTAACATGCAATGCGACAGCGAAAACAAGGAGGAAAAGAGGTATGCAGAATTTTGATGTCATTGTTGTTGGTGGCGGTCCGGCCGGGTATAACAGCGCTGAGTACGCAGCTCACCATGGAAAGAAGGTGCTGCTGGTGGAAAAGAAGAGCCTGGGAGGAACCTGTCTGAATGTGGGATGTATCCCGACAAAAACCTTTCTTTACGCGGGGAAAATGTACCATTACGCATCGGGGGCCGGAGAAGCGTACGGTGTAACGGCGGAGGGTCCGGTTCACGTGGATCAGGCCGCAGTAGTGGAAAAAAAAGACGAGGTTGTGAAAATGCTGGTGCAGGGCGTAGGCAGTGCCCTTCGCCGCAGCAAGGTAAAAGTAGTAAACGGAACAGCGAAGCTTGGCAGATTGGATGGAAAACCTGCGGTGTTCGTAGGAGAAGAGACCTATACAGCGGAGAACTTGATTCTGGCTACCGGTTCGACTCCTGCAGTACCGCCTATCGAAGGTGTGAAAGAAGGTATGGCGGACGGAACGGTCATGACCAGCGACGAGATCCTGGATATGAAGGAGATCCCGAAGAAGCTTCTGGTCGTGGGAGGCGGAGTCATTGGTTTTGAGATGGCGGCTTATTTTCAGGAGGTTGGAGCAAAAGTAACCGTGATCGAGATGCTGGATAAGGTCCTGGGCGGCAATGATCGGGAGGTCAGTGGGCTGCTTCAGAAGGAGCTGGAGAAAAAGGGTGTGACCTTCCAGCTCTCCTCCGGAGTGAAAAAGCTGGCAGGCGGAGTCGTGACTTATGAAAAGGACGGAAGGCTTCAGCTGGCAGCTTATGATAAGGCTCTGATGTGCGTGGGCCGTCGTGCCAACAGCCGGATCGAGGGCCTGGAGGAGTTGGGCGTACAGACCGAGCGGGGAGCCATCGTGACAGATGAGCATATGCAGACCAACGTGCCGCATGTCTATGCTATCGGCGATGTGAACGGCAAGGTCATGCTGGCCCATGTGGGCTACCGGGAAGGCGAAGTGGCTGTGAACCATATCCTGGGCGAGGACGACGCCATGAGCTACGATGCGATCAGCGGCGTGGTTTACACCAGTCCGGAGGCGGCCTTTGTAGGTTTGTCCGAGGAGCAGGCGAAGGCGTCAGGCCGGAATTATGAGGTGAAAAAGGTATCCATCAATTTCAGCGGACGCCATGTGGCGGAGAACGGCTTAAGCAACGGTATCTGCAAGCTGATTGTGGATAAGAACAAAGAAACGCTTATCGGGGCGGCGCTGATGTCATCCTACGCGTCGGAGTATATCTATGCGCTGGCGCTGATGATTGACCTGCAGCTTCCGCTGAGACAGGTTCGACGGACGATTTTCCCGCATCCCACGGTGTGTGAGATTATCAGGGAAGCACTTATGAATTAAAGATACGGCGGAATGAATGATGGGAACGAAAATGACAGCCTGGCACACGGGAAATGCGGGCGTAGTAATACAGGTTCTTAATGTAGAAGAAAAGGGCTGCGCGGCCATCGGCTTCGACGTGTTTGCAAGGCAGCCCGGCGGGCTTTACCCTGACACGCCGGAGACGATTCGGCAGGAGCTTCTGCGGGATATCCGGGAAAAGAAGCTGGGAACGCTGGTATTTACCCATGAGCACGCGGATCATTTCTGCCCGGAGGACGTGGCGGAGGCCCTGAAAATGAATCCGGATCTCCGCATCATTTCCACGGAGGAGACCATTCGGCGGATCCGGGCGCTGGAGCCGGAGGCGGGACGGCTGACGGCTGTGGCCGCGTCCGAGCAGAAATACCGGGTCATGACCTTGCCGGGTATGCGCCTGACCCTGTTCAACAGCATTCACATGGGCGACCGGTTTGCGGATATCCAGAATCTGGTCTGCCTTCTGGAGGCTGGAGGAAAGCATCTGATGCTGCCGGGGGACGCCAGGCCTGAAAAGTTTCTATATGAAAGGACAGCGGTCTGGTCGAAGAAGATCGACTGGCTGATTGGCCCATTTCCACTGATGGGTCTGCCCTCCTCCAGGCGGCTGATAACCCGGTATCTGGAACTGGGAGATGTGCTGGCGATTCATCTACCCCGTCCCGATAAGGATACGGAGAGCTGGCGAAAAAACGCGCAGCACATCTGCGAGACGGCGGGTGACGGGCTGCCGGTACCGGTGTTCGGTGACGGTACCGGAAAGCGCTATGAACTCTGAAAAAATACCCAAAAATGCCCCGAAAATCCAATGTTTTTTTACGGAAAAACCCCTTGACACAGGGGGTTTTTCTTATTATACTAATCTAGTGTGTGCGAAAAGCGTATAGTATTTTTGCGCGCCTGAAACAGTCGAATTACCGACACAGCAGCCTGACAGGGCCGGCAACATTGCCTGCCACTCATCACAGGAGGTGAAAGGAATGCCAACATTCAACCAGTTAGTTAGAAAAGGACGTCAGACAACTGTAAAGAAGTCTACAGCGCCCGCCCTTCAGAAAGGATTCAACTCTCTGAAGAAGAAAGCAACTGATACATCCGCACCGCAGAAGCGTGGCGTTTGTACCGCAGTAAAGACCGCTACCCCGAAGAAACCGAACTCTGCTCTTCGTAAGATCGCCAGAGTACGTCTTTCCAACGGTATCGAGGTAACAAGCTATATCCCCGGAGAAGGACACAACCTTCAGGAGCATAGTGTTGTTATGATCCGTGGCGGTAGAGTAAAGGACCTGCCCGGTACCAGATATCACATCATCCGTGGTACCCTGGATACAGCAGGAGTTGCAAAGAGAAGACAGGCACGTTCCAAGTACGGTGCCAAGAGACCGAAAGACGCAAAGAAGTAATTTAAAGGTCGTTTGGTTTTGTAACAACGGTGTATCACAAACAGAACTATTCGTTGGATAGACAATTGTCTATATTGCCGGAATGAAATATCGTCCCTTAGGCTGCGGGTCGTATATAGATTTGCCGTGCACGACACAAGTAGAAAGACACATGTGAGTACCTGAGAATTAAGAGTGAATCTTACTGAATTCCAGATTCAGTAAGCATGTATTAAGGAGGGAAGTATTGTGGCACGTAAAGGACATACTCAGAAAAGAGATGTATTAGCGGATCCGCTGTACAACAACAAGGTAGTCACCAAGCTTATCAACAACATCATGCTGGATGGTAAGAAGGGCGTGGCTCAGAAAATTGTTTACGGAGCATTCGAGAGAGTAGAGGCTAAGACAGAAAAGCCGGCTCTGGAAGTATTCGAGGAGGCAATGAACAACATCATGCCGCTTCTCGAGGTAAAGGCAAGACGTGTCGGCGGAGCGACCTACCAGGTTCCGATCGAGGTTCGCGCTGATCGTCGTCAGGCTCTGGCTCTGCGCTGGATGACCATGTTCTCCCGTAAGCGCGGTGAGAAGACCATGGAAGAACGTCTGGCAAATGAGATTATGGATGCAGCCAACAACACAGGCGCATCTGTAAAGAGAAAAGAGGACATGCACAAGATGGCAGAGGCAAACAAGGCGTTTGCTCACTATCGTTTCTAATTATTTGAGGAGGAAAATCCCGTGGCTGGAAGAGAATATCCATTGGAGAGAACCAGAAATATCGGAATTATGGCTCATATCGATGCTGGTAAGACCACACTGACTGAGCGTATTCTGTATTACACTGGTGTAAACTATAAGATTGGTGATACTCATGAAGGTACTGCTACCATGGACTGGATGGAGCAGGAGCAGGAGCGTGGTATCACCATCACTTCCGCTGCTACAACCTGTCACTGGACGCTGCAGGAGCACTGCAAGCCGAAGCCGGGCGCATTAGAGAACCGTATCAATATCATTGATACCCCGGGCCACGTAGACTTTACGGTTGAGGTAGAGCGTTCCCTTCGTGTACTGGACGGCGCTGTCGGCGTGTTCTGTGCAAAGGGTGGTGTAGAGCCGCAGTCTGAGAACGTATGGCGTCAGGCTGATACCTACAATGTTCCCCGTATGGCATTCATCAACAAGATGGATATCCTGGGAGCAGATTTCTACAATGCAGTAGATATGATTAAGACAAGACTTGGCAAGAATGCTATCTGTCTGCAGCTTCCGATTGGTAAGGAAGACGAGTTCAAGGGAATCATCGACTTGTTCGAGATGCAGGCCTACATCTACAACGATGAGAAGGGTGAGGACATCTCCATCACAGAGATTCCGGAGGACATGAAGGACGAAGCAGAGCTCTATCACCAGGAGCTGATCGAGAAGATCTGCGAGCTGGATGACGACCTGATGATGCAGTACCTTGAGGACGAGGGAGCATCTATCCCGGTTGAGGATCTGAAGAGAGTTCTTCGTAAAGCAACCTGTGAGTGTACAGCTGTTCCGGTTTGCTGCGGTACCGCATACAGAAATAAGGGTGTTCAGAAGCTTCTGGACGCTATTATCGAGTACATGCCGGCTCCGACAGATATCCCGTCTATCAAGGGAACCGATATGGATGGCAACGAAGTAGAGCGTCACTCCTCTGATGACGAGCCGTTCGCTGCGCTTGCATTCAAGATCATGGCTGACCCGTTCGTAGGAAAGCTTGCATTCTTCCGTGTATACTCAGGAACCATGAATTCCGGTTCTTATGTATATAACTCTACAAAGCAGAAGAAGGAGCGTGTAGGACGTATCCTTCAGATGCACGCAAACAAGAGAGCAGAGCTGGACAAGGTATATTCCGGTGATATCGCTGCAGCAGTTGGATTCAAGTTCACCACAACCGGTGATACCATCTGTGACGAGCAGCATCCGGTAATCCTGGAGTCCATGGAGTTCCCGGAGCCGGTTATCGAGTTGGCTATCGAGCCGAAGACCAAGGCTGGTCAGGGCAAGATGGGCGAGGCTCTTGCAAAGCTGGCAGAAGAGGACCCGACCTTCCGTGCGCATACCGATCAGGAGACTGGTCAGACTATCATCGCCGGAATGGGAGAGCTGCATCTGGAAATCATCGTAGACCGTCTGCTGCGTGAGTTCAAGGTAGAGGCTAACGTAGGCGCACCGCAGGTAGCTTACAAGGAGACCTTCACCAAGGCTGTTGACGTAGACAGCAAGTACGCTAAGCAGTCCGGTGGACGTGGACAGTACGGACACTGTAAGGTTCGCTTTGAGCCGATGGATGCCAACGGAGAAGAGCTGTTCAAGTTCGAGTCTCAGGTTGTCGGTGGTGCGATTCCGAAGGAGTACATCCCGGCAGTCGGCGAAGGTATCGAAGAGGCAGCACAGTCCGGTATTCTGGGAGGCTTCCCGGTACTGGGTGTTCACGCCGTAGTATACGATGGATCTTATCATGAGGTCGACTCCAGTGAGATGGCATTCCATATCGCTGGTTCCATGGCTTTCAAGGAGGCTATGCAGAAGGGTAATCCGGTACTGCTTGAGCCGATTATGAAGGTTGAGGTTACTACTCCGGAGGAGTACATGGGCGATGTTATCGGTGATATCAACAGCCGTCGTGGACGTATCGAGGGTATGGATGATATCGGCGGCGGTAAGATGATCCGCGGATATGTACCGCTTGCAGAGATGTTCGGTTACTCCACAGACCTGCGTTCCAAGACTCAGGGTCGTGGTAACTACTCCATGTTCTTCGAGAAGTACGAGCAGGTACCGAAGAATATCCAGGAGAAAGTACTCGCTGCTAAGAAATAATTATAAAAATAACTGCAATCCGGTATTATTAGCCGGATTGCGGTAAAGAAATAAGCAAAATTCCTAAATTTTGCTTGAAAAATAAGGCTCTATGAAATATAATCAGAAGTAGCCGAGTTTTAATATCGAAACAGGAAAAAATCAACTTTTACCCTCAGGGTGAATGAATTCAAGGAGGACAATCAAAATGGCTAAAGCTAAATTTGACAGAACAAAACCGCATTGTAATATCGGTACCATCGGTCACGTAGACCATGGTAAAACTACTCTGACTGCAGCTATCACAAAGGTTCTGGCAGCTCGTGTTGCTGGTAACACAGCTACAGACTTCGAGAACATCGACAAGGCTCCGGAAGAGAGAGAGCGTGGAATCACCATCTCTACTGCACACGTTGAGTATGAGACAGAGAAGAGACACTATGCACACGTTGACTGCCCGGGCCATGCTGACTATGTAAAGAACATGATCACTGGTGCAGCACAGATGGACGGCGCTATCCTGGTAGTAGCAGCTACCGATGGTGTTATGGCTCAGACTAAGGAGCACATCCTTCTGTCCCGTCAGGTAGGCGTTCCCTACATCGTAGTATTCATGAACAAGTGCGACATGGTAGACGATGAGGAGCTGCTTGAGCTGGTAGACATGGAGATCCGTGAGCTGCTGAACGAGTACGAGTTCCCGGGAGATGACACTCCGATCATCCAGGGTTCCGCTCTGAAGGCTCTTGAGGATCCGATGGGACCGTGGGGAGATAAGGTTATGGAGCTGATGGATGCAGTTGATAGCTGGATTCCGGATCCGAAGCGTGCTACAGACCAGCCGTTCCTGATGCCGGTCGAGGACGTATTCACCATCACAGGTCGTGGTACTGTTGCTACCGGCCGTGTTGAGCGTGGTGTTCTGCATCTGAATGAGGAAGTTGAGATCGTTGGTATTAAGGAAGAGACTCGTAAGACCGTTGTAACCGGTATCGAGATGTTCCGTAAGCTGCTTGACGAGGCTCAGGCTGGTGACAACATCGGAGCTCTGCTTCGTGGTGTTCAGAGAACCGAGATCGAAAGAGGTCAGGTTATCGTTAAGCCGGGCAGCATCACCTGCCATACAAAGTTCACCGCTCAGGTTTACGTTCTGACAAAGGACGAGGGTGGCCGTCATACACCGTTCTTCAACAACTACAGACCGCAGTTCTACTTCCGTACAACTGACGTTACTGGCGTTTGCAACCTGCCGGCTGGTACAGAGATGTGCATGCCTGGTGACAACGTAGAGATGACCATCGAGCTGATCCACCCGATCGCTATGGAGCAGGGTCTTACATTCGCTATCCGTGAGGGTGGCCGTACAGTAGGATCTGGACGTGTTGCTACAATCGTCGAGTAATCACTATTTATGCAGTAAAATCAAGGCTTCTGGGGAATTCCCCGGAAGCCTTTTTTCGGTTACAAATGTGTAATTTTCTTGTCGTGGTTCTAGTTTGGTTCTAAAAATTCGTACTTTCTATTTTCAATGGATGTAATCTTCTATCGGAACATTGAATAATCGCAGGGTATCTTCCAGCCACATCTCATATTCTTCCTTATCCAAGAGGCCATCCGCAAGCTGCTGGTTGACTTTGTTCCAGTCAGGAATAAAGGTGGCGATCTGGGCGTTGGGAATGTCCAGAGCCAGGTGCGCCATGAGCTGGTTATCTTTCTGAGAGTAAGTCGTATTTCCTTTTATATGTAAGCCTCTGCGATCCAGGTCAATCAGAATAGCAAGAAAATCGGCAAAGGTTCGGACAGGCACAGTTCTGGGAGTAGAAATCTTTACACCCAACAGCTCATTCATCGAGATTTTCAATATATCACAAAACTTCTGTATCGTTTCCACAGGCGGCTCACTGTAGCCATTTTCATAATTGGAATATGAGGAATTGGTCAGCTCTAGCCGGGTGGCCATTTCTCGCTGGTTGATTCCGGCGTTCATCCGGGCCTGTTTCATTTTCTTTCCTACTTCTAAATATTCTCCTAAACGCATGATTTTACCCTCCTTGATACTAATTTAGCACAATAAGATACAGAAATCAATGTAAAAGATACAAGAATTTTAATAAATCATGTTGACAAATCAAAAATCTTGTATTAAATTAGAAATACAAGAAATTATGTAACAATACAAGGGATAAAAGAGGAGGAGTGAATTATGAGGACAAACTATATGATGACCGCGGACGAAGTAGCTGCGGAACTGGGGATTTCCAAGGGTCATGCTTATAAAATGATCCGGCAGATGAACGAGGAACTGGAAAAAGCCGGGTTCATCGTTGTAGCAGGTAAGATTCCGAGGGCTTTTTGGGAAAAGAAGTTTTTCGGATATCAGACGTCAGCGTAAGGAGGGATGGATATGCCAGCATATAAGGATGAAAAGCAAAATACCTGGTACTGTCTGTTTTATTACAGAGATTGGCAGGGAAACAAGAAGAAAAAGCAAAAAAGGGGGTTCCGAACAAAGAAAGAGGCTCTTGAGTGGGAAAACAACTATAAGTTAATGGCCAATGCAAACATGGATATGACGATGGGAGCGTTCGTGGAGATTTATTTCCGAGATAAAAAGGGAGAATTGAAAGAGAGGTCAGTAAAAAATAAACGATATATGATAGAAGCGCATATTCTTCCGTATTTTAAGGACAGACCCATGAACAGCATTACCCCGTCAGATATTATCCAATGGCAGAATGAAATGAGGACAAAGGGATTTGCCCAGACCTATCTCCGTATGATACAGAATCAGATCACAGCGCTGTTCAATCATGCGAGCAATATTTACGGCCTGGGGAACAATCCCTGTAAGAAGGTAAAGAAAATGGGAAAGGCGGACGCGGACAAATTGGATTTTTGGACAAAAGATGAATACGACAAATTTATCAGCGGAATGGAGGAAGGGGACAGATATTACACGATTTTCGAGGTACTGTTCTGGACAGGCTGCCGGGAGGGAGATGATGATGATAAAATAAGACTAAATCAACGGAAACCCAGTAAATACAAGGGGTTGAGGCGATTTGGTCCTGAAAAAAACTTGCAACGAATCAACAAATTTATGAAGGAAAGGCCTATCTTTTATAAAAACCTTATTCAGATGAAAGAAAATATTCGCTTTTATCTGAGATGCTTTTACTGTATCACGAAAGTGATGATATTACAATTTAATAGCGAAAACAGGACCGAATTAGCTCGTAATGGATGAAAATCTGTTTAGCTGATTCGGTCATTTTTATTGATTGAAAGGTGATGAAAAAATGGCTAGAATTATTTCTATTGTAAACCAAAAAGGGGGAACTGGAAAGTCCGCATGTACAGCTAATTTAGCAGTAGGATTAGCACAAAAAAATATGAAAGTGTTAATCGTTGATGCCGATCCACAGTCTGATGTATCCGCAGGATTTGGATATCGTGATTGTGATGACAGTAATGAAACACTTACAGTTCTTATGGATGCAGTAATGAAAGATGAAGATATTCCTTCCGACTGTTATATCAGACATCAGGCAGAGGGGATAGACATTATCTGTTCTAACATTGGACTGGCAGGTACGGAAGTACAGTTGGTAAATGCAATGAGCAGGGAATATGTATTGAAACAGATTTTATATGGTATCAAGGATCAATATGATGCAGTCATCATAGATTGTATGCCATCATTGGGAATGATTACGATTAATGCGCTGGCTGCATCGGATGAAGTTCTCATTCCGGTTGAAGCGTCCTACCTACCAATCAAAGGATTGCAGCAACTGTTAAAAACAATCGGCAAGGTCCGTAAGCAGATCAATCCGAAGCTGCAAGTAGGAGGTATTTTGTTTACGATGGTCGATGCTCATACGAATGATGCCAGAAATAATATGGAGCTTCTCAGAAATGCATATGGAAGTCAAATCCATATCTTTGATAATTATATTCCATTTTCTGTAAGAATGAAGGAAGCAGTCAGAGAAGGACAGAGTATTTTCTCTTATGATCCGAAAAGCAAAGCTACAGAGGCTTATCGGAGAGTGACGGAGGAGGTGCTAGAAGATGCCATCTAAAAAAAGAGCAACTCCCGTTTCCTTACAGCCGCTTGATGCATTGTTTGGAACAAACGAAGAGTCAATCAATGGAATTAGTGAGATAGCAATCGGAAGTCTTCATCCATTTCCGAATCATCCATTTCAAGTAAGAGATGATAAGAAAATGGAAGAATTATCAGAAAGTATTATACAATACGGCGTATTGGTTCCTGGCATTGTGCGGTTGAGAGAGTCTGGGGGTTATGAGTTGGTAGCAGGTCATCGGCGAAAACGAGCATGTGAACTTGCAGGATTAGAGAAAATGCCGGTTATCATCAAAGATCTTACGGATGATGAATCAACGGTGATTATGGTAGATTCCAATATTCAAAGAGAAGAACTCTTAATCAGTGAAAAAGCTTTTGCTTATAAAATGAAATATGAGGCATTGAAACGACAGGGTAAGAGATCCGATTTAACTTCTTGCCAAGTTGGCAAGAAGTTGGCGGCAGAGGAAGTCAGTCAGAATACTGAAGATAGTTCCAGACAAATATTAAGATATATTCATTTGACATTGTTACTTCCCGAACTGTTGGAAATGGCAGATGATAAGAAACTTCCTTTTAACACGGCTGTTGAAATTTCATATTTGAGAAATGAAGAACAACAGGTGTTACTTCAGTATATGAGTAATCACAATATGGTACCGTCCATGAAGCAGGCAAAGGAATTGAAACAGATTTCAAAAGAACGGATGTTGACGTATTCAGAGATTGACCAGATTTGCATGAATGAAAGTACTGAAAAAGTTCAAGTGCAGATTCCGGCGAAAAAGTTGAAACAATATTTTCCAGAGACATATACAAAGACTCAGATGGAAGAAATTATATTTATGCTTCTGGCATCGTGGGCAGAAAGAGAGGGTGAAGAATGAGCAATGAAGATATGGCAAGTAGAATACAAGTCTATAGGAAAAAGATAGAAAAGATACGTGTTAAACAGATGAAAAGAGAGAAGTTTAAACATTTGTTGAAAACATTAAGATTATCAGCAGGAAGAAAGTGAAAGTATGGCTTTAAAAAATGTACGAAGATATGATGCGAACGGAAGGGAGCTTACGGAGAAAGATCTGGAAACCTTTCGATTGGATTCTCCTGTGGTTAGAGAAATATTGGCAAACCTCAATCGGGAGGTGACGGAAGGAATCAGACAGAAGGAGAAAAAAGGTGACGATTGAAGATGTAATTAAAAAATCAATTCTGCCGCTGGCATTTATGGTATTCTGGTTTTGGATGACAAAAACAATTATGAAAGTCAGCGGTCAGACAGATTGGTTCTGGTGGATATTTATTGCCGGATTACCATTTGGAATACATAAAATGCGGCTGATTCTAATCCCAAGGGGAATGGATACCACAGCAACACTTCTGATTATCCATTTTAGGGAGCTTCGCCCCGCCCAGCAGAGAGCGCATTTCCGCTTGTGCAGCCCGGTACAGTTCAAGGTCGG